>JANXYV010000028.1 GCA_025355875.1 Prolixibacteraceae bacterium
CCATCAATTTTACCGTATTTGAGCGTTATTTTTGAACCACAATAAAAGCACTTTTTTTATTCATATTTTTGATTTCTCGCAAAGCTATACCAATAAAGGATTACAGAGGTTTTCACCATTCTTTTTGTCCATTAACCCGCATTGTTGTAAAGTTGCCAGTATGGATTTGTGGTGTATCCGTCAGTTGTCCACAATAGCTCATTCCCGTTGGTATCAGTCTGGTGAGCATTCAATTCTGAATTTACCATATTTCTTGGCATAATCGACAACATGTAACCAGGATTATTGTACCCTTCAGCTACTTCAGGACGGCCACTGACTTTTGAATGCATGTAGGTTACCTTGGCGTCAAGTTCCACGATATCTTTCATTCTGGTGAACCCTCTTAAGTTGATGGTCTGACGGTTCAAATCGTTCAGGGGTACAATGCCGTTGCTTTTTTGATTCGTGATGGAAGCCCTGACCGTGCTGACATCATTTCCGGACTCAAGCGCAACGGAATTAACCAGCGACATTCCGGTCTGGAAAAAATCTTTATAGTTGTTGGGTTGGGGTGAATAGTTGCTGGTGCCGCCCCAGTAGTTTGGCAAGGGTTTTCCATCCATTTTGGAACCGTAACTCCATGCCCAGGGCATTCCAACATCGGGTAATGTGGCTGGGTATGTTCCAAAAGCTCCATGTCCGTAAGTATTTTGAAATTCAGGATAAAGTAATGGATTTTCAACCGAGTAGCTTGAACTCAATGAAATACCCAGACCTTTTTTTAGCTTGCCTTTTTTGGTTGTAATGAGGATAACCCCGTTTGCTCCGCGCGATCCGTAAGCAGCCGCTGCTCCTGCTCCTTTCAGGATGCTCATTGACTCAATATCTTCAGAATTGATATCCGAAAGTGCGTCGCCACCGTCAGTTCCACCCCAGCGGCTGCCTCCGCTATATCCGGCATCGACCGGGATACCATCGACGACAACCAAAGGCCGATTATCGCCATTGATGGAAGATACCCCTCTGAGAATAACTCTTGTGGAACCATCAACACCGGTAGCCGCCTTTGAAATCTGCAATCCTGCCACAGTACCGGCAAGGCTGTTAATCACATTGTTTTCTTTGGCCTTATTCAGATCTTTTCCATCTACAGTCGAGATTGAATAACCCAGGGAGGCTTTGGACCGGTTAATATTCAAAGCGGTAACCACAACTTCATCAAGTTTGGTCACATTTTGGGCCAGTGAAATCTCAAAGGAAGTCTTTCCTTTCATGGGAATAATCTGGGTGGTATATCCGATAAAAGAAATGCTGAGCATATCATTCAGGTTCTTTACTTTGATCGAGAATTTTCCATCAAGATCGGTAGCCATTCCCTCGGACGAACCGACGGTTACGACGCTCACTCCCGGAAGAGTTTCGCCTGTAGCTGCATCTTTGACAGTTCCGGTGATCACTCCCGGTGTAACCGTTTTAGAGCTGGTATCTTCCACTACGATCAGGTTGTTTTCCCTGATTTTGAATGAAAGTCCGGTTTTTTCCGATAATTCTTTGATGAGGTCAGAAATCAGGTATTCATCCGACTTCAGTTCGACTTTTTGATCGGCAGTGACCATTTCGTTGTTGTAGAAAAACCGGTAGCCATATTTTTCCTGAACAAAGGAAAATAGTCCGGTAAGGTTTTTAGGAGCTTTATTCACACTTATTTTTTGCTCCTGTGCATTAATTAGCGCGGTTTGCATGAGCACAAGCAGACCGATTACAATAAATTTTTTAGTTATTTGCATCCCTAAGATTATTAGTTAGTAGATCTGTTTTTTTCCTGAATCGTTGTTGAGGCAGGTTTCCGGGATAACCAGATGTCCCTTTCCTGAATCCGGTAATTAACCGGAGATGAAAGTTTAAGCACTTCCATGATCTGTTCGATCGTTTCATCTTTAAAAACCCCGGTAAACCTTAATTTGCTTACAGAAATGTCGTCGAAATGAAATTTTACATCATACTTTCGACCCAGTTTGACCACCAGCGATTCGAGCGTCTCGCTGTTTATCGCCAACTGGCCTTTTATCCAGGAGGTGAACTGCTGCGATTCAATACCCTTTGAAACCAGCAATTTTTCTGATTGCATCTTCCGGACATCCGGTTTGTAATAAAACACCTGTTCATCCGGGTTGAGCAACATTCGTTGGTTGGGCTTATTGGCGAGACCTATTCTGACTGCACCTTCAACCAGGGTCGCTTCAACCACGTTTTCGTCAGGATATGCTTTCACATTAAAAACCGTTCCAACTGCTTCCACAACAAGACCTCCTGCATTTACCCGAAAGGTTTTGTTTGGATTTTTGGCCACTTCAAAATAGGCTTCTCCTTCCAGAATAAGGCTTCGGTCGTTTTTGTTAAAACTGTTGTCGTATTTGATCCTGCTGTCCGCGTTTAGCCAAACCTGAGTTCCGTCGGGCAACACCAGCTGTGACTTTGACCCTTTTGAGACAGCTACCTCCGTGAACAAACCTTTCGCCTGGTCGCCGGGAAGCGTATAGACCAGAATTCCGGAAATACCCAAAATCAGGATCAGAACTGCAGCATATCTCCAGATACTCCTGATAATTTGCCTGCTTTTTTTAACAGTTTCTGCTTTTTCTTCGATGGCTTCAGCCTGATGATGAATGACTTTCAGCAAAAATTGCTCTTTTGCTTTTTGGGCCTCCCATTCCTGCAGACCACTGCCAGCGGAGGCAATTTCCCAGGCCTGTTGCAGCTTCTCAAATTCCTGCCTGTTTTCTTCAGACGCATTGATCCAATGGATTACCAATTCGTTTTCCATCGAATCGGTTTCCGAGTTCAGATATTTGGCTATTAGCACGAAATCAATTTCTGTTGGAGCATCTTTTTTCATAATCCTGATCAGTGGTAATGAGTTTAACTTGTTTTTCAGATAAACCAGAACCTGATTCCTAATTATAAACTGTGTTTCATCCTAGGCGAATTGAAATCGAAAAACCCCTACGCGACCTTAAAAAAAGTTAAAGGGGAATGGAAGTCACAGGTATGGATCCAGTTCTTTCCTGACTATTTTCAGCGCTTTACCAATTTGATTTTCAACAGTCTTGACGGAGATATTTAGTTTATCTGCAATTTCTTTGTAAGAATTGTAATGAAAGCGGCTCATGAGAAAAACTTTCCGGCACTGCTCCGGAAGTTTTTGAATGGCGGAGTTCAGGTACTTTTGCAAATCATTATCTATCAATTGGTTGAAAATGTCGTCGTAGGCCAGAGACTTATTTTTAACCAGAAGTTCGTTATATTTTTCAACCGTTTTTTTATGCTTCAGGTGGTCCAGGCAATCGTTCCTGACTGCGGTCAGAATATAGGCCTTGAATGAAGAGTGCTCCGGAATTTTGTCGCGGTTCATCCAGATTTCCATGAAAATATTCTGGGTAATTTCTTCTGCGATTTCGGATTGTCTTACGATTAAGTTGGCGTAGGAGCAAAGCGCCCTGAAATACAAATCATAACAAAGATTGAAGGCATCCACACTGCCTTCTTTCAGAGAGCTTAATGTTATTTGTTCCAATTCTTTCAGGGTCATGATTGGTAAATATAACAATATTTATCCATCCGTGCTATCATCCGGAACTGCAGAAATGTCCTCAAACATTTCATTGGAATATCCTGAATCTGAGGAAGTGATGAAATGAAAAACTCCGGAAGTATCGCTCTTTCAAGCATACTTCCGGAGTTTTGTTTCTCTGGTTGATTCGCTGATCAGTCAGACTAAAACGCGCTATCCAACGTTCTGATTTTAAATACTTCCTGGAGCTTCTCCCTGGTCAGTTTCGTTTCCAGTTTAATTTTAACTGGCTGTCCGGGAATCAGATCGAAGTAATTATCGCTGAAAAAACCTTCTTCATCGCCGATGGTCATGTACAGGTTTTTCGCAAGTTTATTGGTATTCAGGGCAATCTCGAATCCGCAATCCACCGCCGAAATTTCGGATTTTACCTCAGGCTTTGGCAGCAAAATATCTTTGATTGGCTTGAAATACAAGGTGTTGTTCGAAATTTCTTTTCCGTTTTCAAGTAATTCAACGGAAAGAAACTGTTGGTTCGCCTGGACTTTTTTCAGGAATTCAGAAGTTCTTGCTCCAAAAAAAGTATTGCTCGAGACAGCCGGAACCGTTATTTCTTTCACTTCTTTCCAGATTTCCTTGCCTTCAAAATCGAGCACTTTAATTGCCAGTTGTGCCTTAATTCCGGTCAGTTTATCGTTGATAATGTCCACTTTCAACGAATCTTTGTCGGTGTATGGAGAAACAAGCACTGGTTCAAAACCTTTCTTGGCGAAATATTGCAAGGCTTTCCAGCGCTGGTAATAGTCGGTCGAACTCCAGGAAGCCACAGGCCAGCAATCGTTGATTTGCCAGTATAAGCTGCCCATGCAATACGGAGAAGCGCGGCGGTGGCCTTCCAGGGCAAATTTAATTCCTTCGGCCTGCAACACATGGTTCACATACAAAAATGATTCAAAGTCCTTCGGCTTTTTGTAATCCTGAAGCATGTAATATTCGATGGTTCCGTTACCAATCGACGAACGCTGATGCGACTTCATGACTTCCGAGAAAATGTCATAGTCTTCAGGTTTCGCGTACTGTTTTACCGTTTTCATTTCAGGAAACGACTGGAATCCGTATTCGCTCATGAACCGTGCAATGTGCGTGGCATACATTTTAAACGGATCTTTTCCCCACCAGACTCCCCAATAATGGTCGTCACCATTGGCCAGATCAGACACATTTCCCATTCCGGCGCAAGGCGATGAATCCCAATAACTTCGGCCAGGATCATTTGCAGCAACGGCATCGGGTAAAATATGGTGGAAAAGGTCGGTATACGATTTCCAGATTTTATCAGCATTTTCCTTGTTTTTTGCTTCTTCTTTTTGCTTCCATTTCCATCCAAACCAAGCGGATAGAATTTCATTGTTTCCACACCACAAGGCAATGCTTGGATGATTGCGAAGGCGTTTGATGTTGTCAACAGCTTCCTGTTTCACGTTTTCCTGAAAGGCGGCATCTCCCGGGAACATGGCACAGGCAAACATGAAATCCTGCCAGACCAAAATCCCGTTTTCGTCGCACAAATCGTATAACCGGTCGTTTTCGTAAATACCGCCACCCCAAATGCGCAGCATGTTGAAATTGGAGATTTTTGAAGTATGAATGACCTTTTGGTATATCTCATCTGTGACCCGGGCGGCAAAAATATCGTTCGGAATGTAGTTTGCCCCTTTCATAAATACCGCAACGCCATTCAACCTGAAATAGAATGAAGTCCCATTTTTATCTTTATCGCGAACCAGCTCGAGTGTGCGGATACCTATGCGTTCTGATTTTTCGGCAGTCCGTGTGCCAATTTCCAGTTTCCCTTTTATATGGTATAAATGCGCTTCGCCTAATCCGTTGGTCCACCATAGTTTCGGATTTTCTATCTTGAAATCAACCGGATACGTTGAAATTCCTTTGGTAAGCATGATGTCTGCTTTTGCCAGTTCAATGTCATCGTTTTCAATACTGATTGTTGCATTTCCGGAGGAATTGGCATCTATTTCGAAAACAGCGGTAAGTGCAGCTTCTTTTTCTGAAACTGAGTTTTGTTTCAACTGAAGGTTTGCGATCCGGGCATCGTCCCAGGCGGCCAGATAAACCGGACGCCACAAACCGCTTGAAACCAGACGCGGTCCCCAGTCCCAGCCAAAATGATAGCCTGCCTTACGGGTATAAACCGAAACAGCCTTGCCACCTTCTACTTCGCCATTTATTGCCTGATCATTATCCGAAACCGGAATAACGTAACCGTTTGCTTCGTATTTTTTCAAACCTTCAACAACAGGTGACCGAAACAAAATGCGCAATTCGTTGGCTCCCGCTTTCAGGTTTGGCTTCACATCGACCAACCACTCGCGAAACATGTTGTCGGCCGAAAGTACCTGAGTGCCGTTCACAAAAACATCGGCATAGGTATCCAGACCTTTGAAATCGAGGGCAATGCGGTCGCGTTTAAATGTAGCTTCATGCACATTGAACGAGGTTTTGTATTCCCAGTTTTCCTTGTCGATCCATTGAAGTTTGTGCTCGTTCAGGCGGTAAAACGGGTCTTCGATTTTGCCGTTTTTCAGCAGATCAGTGTGAACACAACCCGGAACAGTGGCTGGTAGCCATTCGTCTTTGCCGGACTGATGGAAAGTCCAGCCGGTCGATATTTCTGTAGAGTCCATTAATTGTGGATTTTTATTCTGACATCCGGCCAGTGAAAAGATGCTGAGGCCTGTCAGCAAAAGGATTTGTTTTTGGTTCATGATTTATTTTGGTTTTAAGGAGTGCCAAAAATGGTGAAAATAAAAGAGATGACAAAAATTTGAAGTCTGCCATCACGCTTATTATTCAAATGGTCAATATCTGTCTTTTATTTTCTGAATCAGGTCTGAGGTGGAAAGACCTTTGGTCAGTTCGATACGTTCCACCTTTCCCCCGGAAGCCAGAACAATGTCGAAACCCGCAATTTCTTCAATCTGGTATTCAGTTCCTTTTACCAAAACATCCGGAACGATGCTCCGAATTAATTCGTAGGGGGTTTCTTCATCAAACAGAATGACGGCATCAACCATCAACATGGATGCCAGCAAAACAGCCCGTGATTGTTCGTCAATAAGCGGACGGTTTTCGCCCTTCAGGAGCTTAACCGAAACATCTGAATTCAGGCCGACAATCAGCCGGGAGCCCAGTGCTGCTGATTTTGCTAAAGAATCAACGTGGCCGAGATGGACAAGATCGAAACAGCCGTTGGTAAAAACCACGATTTCTCCGGATTCCTTCCATTTCTGTAGAACTGGAAGGAATGCTTGCGTGTTTTCAAATATTTTAGACTGAATAATTTCTGTAGCCGTCATTTCGTAAAGTATTTCGGTAAAAATAACAAAACCTCATAGCTAAAGGAAGCGATGAGGTTTAAACTTGTTTTTTTTCAAAAAAATTATACCAGTTTGTTCGTTTCGGTATCCGGAAAAACTAACCATGGTTTGAAAGTCTTGGCTTCTTCAAAGTCCATTTGGGCATACGACATGATTATGACCACATCTCCCACAGCCACTTTCCGGGCAGCCGGACCATTCAGGCAAATAACACCGGTTCCACGTTCGCCTTTTATGATGTAGGTTTCAAGCCGTTCTCCGTTGTTTATATTCACTACCTGAACCTTTTCGTTTTCAATCAGATTGGCGGCATCCATCAAATCCTGATCGATGGTGATACTTCCAACATACTGCAAATTGGCTTCGGTTACCGTAACCTTATGTATTTTCGATTTACAAACTTCGATGATCATATATCTGATTTCTAAGTGAATAGCTGCTATTTACGAGTTCGGAATGCTTAAAGCGAACGAAAGTGTCTGGAGTTAAAAACTCCGAACTTTAGGCACTCCGAACTTCGAACTTCATATTGTCAATTAACCTGATTTTTCCGCAGTGAACCGCAACGCAACCCACTTTTTCACCGGATTCGTTCCAGTTTTTCACGGGCAACAATGTTTCCGAATTAACAATTTCAAAGTATTCTGTGTTCAAAAATTCATTTTCATTGATCCGTTTAACCACCCATTGGCAAAGATCTTCTACGTTCAACCCGTTGGTTTTGTTCGCAGCCTCGAATAAGGTCGTAGAAATATGGACTGCCGCTTTTCGCTGGTCTGGATTGAGCAGCATATTCCGCGAACTCATGGCCAAACCATCGGATTCGCGTATAATCGGACAGGAAACAATCTCGACCGGAATTTCTAACCTCCTGACCATTTCGTTAATAATGGCCAGTTGCTGAAAATCTTTCATCCCAAAATAAGCTTTATCGGGCTGAACAATGTCGAACAGGCGGCTGACTACCTGCGCCACACCATTGAAATGTCCCGGTCTGAACTTTCCTTCCATCACCTGTTCAAGCGATCCAAAATTAAACTGGCGGGTATCTGGTTCAGGATAAATTTCTTCGGGTTCAGGGGCAAAAACGAGTTGGCAGTGGCCTGGAGCAAGCAATTCAACATCTTTCTGAAGATTTCGGGGGTATCTCGACAAATCACTCTGGTCATTGAACTGGGTTGGATTAACAAAAATACTAACCACAACAAAACCGGTCTCTTGTCCGGCTTTCTCCACCAATGAAAGGTGACCTATGTGCAAAGCACCCATGGTTGGAACAAAACCGATTGTCAAACCTTGCATCCGCATCTTGTTCAGGATCAGCTGCAATTCGTTTATGTGCTTTACTACCTGCATCTTGGATTAAAAATGAGGGTGCAAAGTAAATAAATAATTTAACACAAGTCTTTACTTGTTAAGGTTTTTTAAGAGCTCGGTAATTGTCTGGAATTGAATATTGCTGATATTTTACTACTTTTGCACAATTAAACTCAGGTGATTTAAATGGAAAAGAAAAAAGTCTTATTTATTTCTTCGGAAATTACACCTTATCTTCCAGAGACAGAAATGTCTAAAAAATCCAGACATCTCCCACAGGGAATTCAGGAAAGAGGAAAGGAAATCCGGACTTTTATGCCACGGTATGGTTGTGTGAACGAACGTCGGAATCAATTGCATGAAGTGATACGCTTGTCAGGGATGAACTTAATTATTGATGATACCGACCATCCGTTGATTATTAAAGTAGCTTACATCCAATCAGCCAGGATGCAGGTTTATTTTATCGATAACGAAGATTATTTTCAGCGCAAACATGTATTGAAGGATCCAAAAGGAAACGAATTTGCCGACAATGATGAACGGGCAATTTTCTATGCCCGCGGGGTTCTTGAAACGGTTATAAAGTTGCGATGGGCACCGGATCTGATCCATTGCAGCGGATGGCTGACTTCACTGGTTCCACTTTATATTAAAAAGGCCTATAACGATGACCCGTTGTTTGTGAATTCGAAAGTGATTTATTCAGTGTATCACGATGATTTTAAAAAGTCGCTGGATGCCAATTTTCGGAACAAGCTTAAAATGAATAAGATATCAGATGAAGATACTGAGCTTGTTGATGATCCGAGTTATGTAAATGTGACCAAGCAAGCTATTTTATATTCGGATGCCATTATCCAGGGAAGCCCCAAAATAAACCCTGAGATTGCGGAATACATACAATCTTCAGATAAATTGTTTTTAGACTACCAACCGGAACATACCTATATTGATGCTTACAATGATTTCTATGATAAGGTGTTGTAAGAATTTAGGGTTAATAATTTTAAAAAATTCATTGGTGAAAGAGGAAAACAAAACTTTATTCAAATTCGCGATCGGATTTGCATTGATGCTTATTACTTTTTTTGGTTGCTCCACCGATCCCGGAAAAGCAGGATTGGGATTATTACCTGTCGGCGATTTGATTGTTGTTGGCAAAACGACTGACACAAACATCCAATCGTATACCAAATCGGATGAGATACAGCGAACCGACGAATCGAACTATAACTTGCTGGGTACTTTCAACGACCCGGTTTTTGGTAAAACCATTGCCGATTTTGCCTGCCAGTATCGTTTAAGCGGATACCCGGCCTTTAAGAAGGTGAGCCAAATTGACTCACTGGTGCTATATCTGGCTTATAAAGAAATTTATGGAGATACGCTTACTCCTCAGCACTTTAAGATATACGAACTTGCTTCTGACATTCCTTACGACGACAAGTTTTACCAGAATACCAACCTGAAAGCATTGGCAAATAGTGAAGTGCTTGCCGAAAAAACCTATATCCCGAAATTCAGGCTTGATTCGTTGACAAACCTTTACGGATCTACCAAAAAGATACCAAAAGATACAGTAACTCAGGAAATTCCTTTCAAACTTAGTGCTACCCTAATCAATAAGCTTGTGTCAGCGGATACCCTGACCAATTCAGACAACGACCGTTTTCTGCAATATTTTAAAGGTTTGTATATCGAAACGACTGACTTAACTCAGCAGGGAACCCTGTTGAAAGTATTGGGATCGGGAATGGTGATGTACTATCACCTGGAAAATGATACAACTAAGTATAGTTTTACCTATAAAAATAATACCAACTCGTCGCGGGTTAGCCGCTTTGTGCACGATTACTCCAAAACTACCTTCTATGCTAACCTTGACAAAGAAACCGTTCAGGACAGTTTGATCTATGCCCAAACTACTGGTGGAATTCGATCCAAAATATACATTCCTGATCTTGGAATCTGGTCGAAACTGATTCCTGAAATGGCGGGCAATCCTGATACTGCCCACCTGACGATAAATAAAGCCGAACTCATTATTAAGCTCGACACCATGATGAGCCAACCAAGGTTATTCAGGCCATCGGAGCAATTGGTTTTATCCGTAATCGGCAAAACAGAATCGGGTAAGGATACGATTTATCTTCCATCTGATCATACTTTTTCTCCGGTATATTATGACGGTACGTACAACATCATTGACAGAACCTACCGGTTTAATATTGCCCAACACATTCAGGATTTAATTTCAAAGAAAGAGGGCAAGAAAAATTACGGGTTCTACCTTGAAACTGCCTATAAAAATTCAACCAGCAGAAGAGTGGTTTTAAAAGGTGCAGCCAGCAAAACCGGTATGCGCCTGGAAGTTACATATTCAAAAGTAAAATAGTCCCCCATTTTCGATCACCTCAAAATTAAATCGTATGTGTGGAATTGTTGGTTATATTGGTGAAAGGGATGTTTATCCAATTTTAATTCAGGGACTTCAACGTCTCGAATATCGTGGTTACGATTCAGCCGGACTGGCTATTTATAATGAAACCTTAAAAGTTTTCAAGTGCAAGGGCCGTGTTTCGGACCTCGAAAAACACGTTGCCGGCGAAGACATCAGCGGGCATATTGGGATTGGCCACACCCGTTGGGCCACCCACGGCGAACCCAACGACCGGAATGCTCACCCGCATACCTCGATGAATGGCGACTTTGTGCTGGTTCACAACGGAATTATAGAAAACTATGCTGAACTAAAGGCTGATCTTCTTAAGAAAGGATATTCATTTCAGTCGGATACCGACACTGAAGTTCTGGTCAACCTGATCGAATACTTTTATAAAAACGTGGAAGGTGCCAATGCTGAGATTGCAGTAAGATTGGCTCTATCGAAGGTGGTTGGCGCTTATGGAATTGTGGTGATCTGCAAAAACGAGAAAAATCAGCTGATTGCAGCACGCAAAGGAAGTCCATTGGTAATTGGGATAGGCCGTGGCGAATATTTCATAGGTTCAGATGCCACTCCGATTGTTCCTTACACTGACAGTGTTATTTATCTGAATGATAATGATGTGGCCATCATGAATAAAGATAGCCTGACCTTAAAAACAGTTGAAAATATTCCGGTAGCGTTCAAAATTACCAAGGTTGACATGACTATTGGCGATTTGGAAAAAGGAGATTTCGAACATTTTATGCTAAAAGAAATCTTCGAGCAACCAAAAACCATCGAAGACACTTTCCGGGGCCGGATTACTCCGGATCATACTGATATCGTGCTCGGCGGATTGCTCGACGTATTCCCCAATATATTGAAGGCACGGAGAATCATAATAATTGGATGCGGAACCTCGTGGCATGCAGCTCTGGTGGGTGAATACCTGATTGAAGAATTTGCCCGGATTCCGGTTGAGGTAGAATATGCTTCCGAATTTCGTTACCGCAATCCGATTCTGAACAGCGATGATGTGGTAATTGCAATCACTCAGAGCGGAGAAACTGCTGATACCTTGGCGGCCTTGCGAATGGCCAAAGAAAAAGGCGCAACGATTCTGGGTATCTGCAATGTGGTTGGTTCGAGCATTGCACGCGAAACCGATGGCGGCGTTTACACGCATGCCGGTGTCGAAATCGGGGTGGCTTCAACCAAAGCTTTCACAGCGCAGGTAACGGTTATCACACTTTTAGCCCTGAAATTAGCCAAAGAAAAAGGACAAATAACTACTGATCTCTACCGTGAACTCATTCAGGAATTAGCTGAAATTCCTGAAAAAGTAAAATCGATTCTGTTCAAACATCCACATATCAAAGAGGTAGCTGCTAAATACAAAGATTCGATCAACGCCTTATACCTGGGAAGAGGATATCTTTTCCCGGTGGCCTTGGAAGGCGCATTGAAGCTAAAGGAGATTTCGTACATCCATGCCGAAGGATACGCTGCAGGTGAAATGAAACACGGCCCGATTGCTCTGGTCGACGACAATTTGCCTGTCGTTGTGGTTGCAGCCAAAGATCATTACTACGAGAAAATCGTGAGCAACATTCAGGAGGTAAAAGCGCGGCGGGGAAACATCATCGCGGTAGTTACCGAAGGCGACGACGGACTGAAAAACATGGTTAATGACCTGTTCGAAATTCCTAAATCGCATCCGGCAGTTTCGCCATTGCTGGCCATTATTCCGTTGCAATTATTCTCCTACTACATTGCTGTTCTGCGCGGTTGCGATGTTGATCAACCTCGGAACCTTGCAAAGAGCGTTACCGTCGAGTAGTCACGAAAGGGTTCATTCTGGCATTTTGGGTGGTGTGTCTTCCTCCATATCCATATAAGGGGATTCTAATCTCCTGCCCCGGTATTCGAACCGGTTTGCCATCATGTTCAGGATTTCATTCGCGCTGGTTTCGACCGGTTTGTTCGATACATTGATCACCGTAAAGCCGCCCTTTTCGAAAATGAAACTGGCATTTCTCAGTTCCAGTGCGACCAGTCTTTCATCCACATAACTGGTATTGCTGGTGTTATCAATACTTTTCAGTCGCTTCATGCGGTGTGATATCAATTGTCCGGAACTGATGCTGAGTCCAAAAACCCTGTTCGGATCAACTTCGAACAGTTCCTTAGGCGGATCAATTCCATGAACCAATGGAATATTCGCCACTTTCCATCCGTACATGGCCAGGTAAACGCTCAAAGGTGTTTTTCCTGAACGCGATACACCGGTCAGGATAATTTCTGCCTGGTGAAGTCGGGTTGGCATTAATCCATCGTCATGATTCAAGGTAAATTCAATGGCTTCTATCCGGTCGAAATACTGCTGGTTGATCTCCCGGTATAAACCTGGCGTCTGAAGCGAAGGAATATCCAGTTTTTCATCCAGATAATCGGCCAGTTCGCCCATGTAATCAATGTGTTTCACTCCACGTTCAATGCAAATTCTGGTCAAATAGTCGCGCAACCGCCGGTTAACCATGGTATGGGTAATCAATCCTCCCTCAAGCCTGACTTTTTCGACCAATTGAAGCAATTGCTTTTCACTGGTCACTTGTGGTACAATGATGACGGGTACATTGTTGTTTGGATATTGAATGAGCAACGAAAGAACCATATTGTTCCCGGCGAGTCCTTTCCCTCCTGAAACGACATAAATCGGTTCGGTCGGATTTACTTTTTGATCTGGATCCATTTTTATCGGTTTTATTTCTGAACAATCCGAAACTAAAAATGGTTCTGAATCTCACCAAAATTAAAAAATTAGGTTTTTTGTTTACTAAACTAACTTAAATTCTTAATTTGGCTTACTCGTTGAGACATAAACTTTAAATTCAATCTTATGTATATCGCTGATAACAATCGGTACGACCAAATGCCCTATAACAATTGCGGGAAATGGGGTTTAAAACTTCCGGCTATTTCGCTTGGATTGTGGCACAATTTCGGTGGGGTAGATGTGTTCGAAAACGGCCGTGCAATGTGCCGACGTGCTTTTAATCTGGGAATCACCCATTTCGATCTGGCCAACAATTACGGCCCACCTCCCGGTTCAGCTGAGGAAAACTTTGGCAAAATTATGCAACTCGATCTGACACCCTATCGCGACGAACTGATCATTTCGACCAAAGCCGGTTACCTGATGTGGCCCGGACCGTATGGCGAATGGGGCAGCCGGAAATATTTGCTTTCGAGCCTCGATCAAAGCCTGAAACGGATGAATCTGGAATATGTGGATATCTTCTATTCCCATCGCCCCGACCCAAATACGCCGCTCGAAGAAACCATGATGGCGCTCGATTCAGCCGTTCGTTCGGGGAAGGCTTTGTACGCCGGAATTTCAAACTACCCGGCTGAAATGGCCGCCGAGGCATCCAAAATACTGAAAGAGCTGGGCACACCGTGCCTGATTCACCAACCCAAATATTCGATGTTCGAGCGTTGGGTGGAAGGGGGTTTGATGGATGTTCTCGGAAAAGAAGGAATCGGCTGCATCCCATTCTCTCCGCTGGCACAAGGATTATTAACCGATAAATACCTGAATGGAATTCCTGAAGGTTCAAGAGCATCCAAATCATGGGGATTCCTGAGACCAGAACAAGTCGGACCAGCTATTGAAAAGGTAAAACAACTCAATGAGATTGCCAGGCTACGTGGTCAAACTCTGGCACAAATGGCATTGGTTTGGTTGCTCAAGGATGCGCGGGTAACTTCTGTGCTGATCGGGGCCAGCTCGGTCGTTCAGCTTGAAGATAATGTTGCAGCCTTAAATAACCGGAAGTTCACAATCGAAGAATTAAAACAAATCGAACAGATTCTTTCCGGTTCGAAAGCTGAACCTTCAGAACCGAAAACCCAGGACAACCCAAATTCTTCAGATAAATCTTCTTCGAGAGGCGATTTCATGATGAACCTCGCCCGGAAGCTGGACAAACGATAAATTACAAAGGAAAAAGGCATGAGGGAAAACCGTATAATGAAGCGTTTCCTTTTTCTTCATTTCTTTTTCCTGATTTTAATAATAGAAAAGGAATGATCAAAACAGCGCTCATCACCGGTGCAGCTAAACGGGTGGGGAAGGCAATTTCCATTCATCTGGCCAGTCGGGGATGGAACATTGCGATTCATTACAACTCCTCGGATTTTGATGCCAGGAAGCTTCAGGAAGAGCTTTCGAGGGATTTCCCTGAACAGCAGTTTGAACTTTTTAAGGCTGACCTCAGCCAGGCCGACGAAGTTGAATCGTTGTTGCCAGCAGTGTTTGATACTTTGGGAAATCCCGGGTTGCTCGTTAACAACGCTTCTGTATTTGAACGGTCCTTCCTGGGTCAAACCACTACAGAATTGCTCGATCGCCAGATGAACGTTAATTTCAGGGCACCGTTTATTCTCACCCGAAATTTTGCCAAAATGGCAAAAAGTGGCCTGGTCATCAACTTTGTGGACACGCGGATTGTTAATAACCAGTCCGGCTTTGCAGCCTACTCGCTTTCCAAAAAAACTTTATGGGAAATGACCAAAATGGCAGCTCTGGAGTTTGGACCAAACATCAGGATTAACGCCATAGCGCCTGGATTAACTCTTCCGCCGGAAGAAAAAGGAGAAGATTATCTCCTGAAATTGGCCGGAGATATTGCAATGAAACGACCAGGTGGATTGGATCCCATCCTGAAAAGCATGGATTTCATCCTGGAGAACGATTATCTGACCGGTCAGCTTCTGTTTTGCGACGGGGGCGAAAATCTTGGCTTAGCCAATTAAACTCAATCTGAAATGGCATTAATACGAGTCAAAAAACTACTTCTCCGGACTTTCATCGGGTTTAATCCTGAAGAGATCGCTAATAAACAGGATGTGGTGATCAATATCGAAATTGAAGCCGACATTTCGGAAGAGGCCTTGTTGGCAGATGAACCTGTTGGCATTTACAATTATAAAACCATTACCAAACAGGTCATCGAACTTGTTCAGGACAACCGTTTTAAACTGCTTGAAGTGCTCACCAAAAACATTCTCGACCTGATTATGGCCGATGAACGGGTCATCTGGGCACGGGTGGAGGTTGACAAACCTCACGCACTTCGTTTTGCCGAGTCTGTATCGTTCGAAATGGAGGCTGCCCGATGAACCATTGCATCATTGGAATTGGCTCGAATATTGAGGCAGAAAAAAATATTTCAGAAATGTTGAGCCTTTTGGCTTGTGAGGTAAAAATCGTCCAGGTTTCGAAAATGGTTCAGACCAAACCTATCGGGATAACCGATCAGGCTGATTTCATCAATGGAGCAGTTCGAATCCTGACAGAAATGGAACTGGAAACTTTATCGTTGTACCTCAAAAAGCTGGAAGACCAGATGGGCCGCGATCGAACCCAGAAAAAATTTGGGCCGCGGAATATTGATCTCGACATATTAATCTGGAACAATTCGGTGGTTGACGCTGATTATTACACCCGCGATTTTCTTCGGAATGCGGCGGCTGAGTTGGGTTTTGAAGACAAAATTAATTTGGAAAGAAACGATCATGAGAAATTTTAAAATGAACCGTATTTATTTGCTGCTGGCTGTTTTTGCTGTTTTACTCCTGAATTCATGTACCAAGAATGACGTTCCGGTCACTGTAACCTATCAGCATTTCATCTCCAGTGAAGTCAAGACTACCATCACCAAAGACAGCGCACTTGCAAACTTCACCAAGCTTTCGCCCGACGCGGCATTTATCGGTGGATTTATCAAATATGACACGGAAGTACAAAAAGTGATCTACAAAACTACCTTGAAGGACAATAATATTCAGGCGTCCGGGCTGGTTTGTCTGCCCAAAACCCCGGGAAATTATCCGGTTTTAAGTTTCCAGAACGGAACAATGACCTTGCATAGCGATGCCCCCTCCGAATCGTACAACGACGATCTGTATAAGATCATCGAAAGCATTGCTTCCATGGGCTTTATAGTCACTATTCCCGATTATATAGGTTTTGGCGCTTCCTCCAATATTCCACATCCGTATCTCGATGCCAAATCTTCGACCCAAAGTATCCTTGATCTCTTGTGGGCCTCGAAAGAACTGGAATCCAGCGATAAAATTGTGGCCAAACCGACCAAAGACCTTTTTATTTTTGGATATTCGCTGGGGGGTTGGGCAACTATGCAGCTACAGAAAACAATCGAGAAAAACTATGCCTCAGAATTCAATCTTGTTGCCAGTTCCTGTGGTGCAGGTCCATATTCGCTCGAATATATGAACAGCTACATTGTAGGTCTGGATAAATATCCAATGCCATATTTCCTGGCCTATTTGCTGAATTCGTTTCATACCATCGGCTCGTTCAGCAATCCTCTGAGCGATTTCTTTCAGGAACCTTACGCCACCAACATTCCGGGATTATTTGATGGCGAACATTCCGGAGGATCGATCAATGCTGCTTTAACAACACAGCTTTCGTCCTTGTTAACACCGGAATATATCGCCGGATATGCAACCAGTTCAAAATATGAACAGGAACGAAGTGCCCTGACAGCCAATAGCATCGTTGCCTGGAACACAACAATCCCTACCAGGCTATATCATGGCGAACTGGATGACTACATTCCGTTTAGTCTGAGCGAGAAAATGCTTAATGATTTTCGGGCTAAAGGGGTTTCAAATACCGGGGTTCAACTCACCATTATTCCGGGGGCCGATCACTCCACCGGCGTTTATCAAACAGGTCTTCAGACCATTCTGTGGTTTTTGACCTTGAAAAAATAAAGTTTTACTCCGAATATACATGCACGCTGTTTTCTGCGCTTGGCAGATAGTTCACTCCAAACCAGCATATCAGTAAAATGGCAAAGGAAGCGGTTAGAATAGCCATTGCCTTTTTATGTTCTGAAGGATGTCGGAAACGATAGTGGATATATACCAGATAAAACATCCAGGTAATGAATGCCCAGGTTTCTTTCGGATCCCAGGTCCAGTAATGGCCCCAGGCTTCTTTTGCCCAAAGTGCACCAAATAATAAACCCAGGGTCAGGAACGAAAAACCCAGATAAACCAGGTTGTCGGCCATTTGGATCGCTCCCTGGATGGTTTTTTCGGTTGGGACAAAAAAGAGGTTTCGCAAAGCCACCAGCGACGAAGCGCCCAGCATCGCATAAGCAAAAATATAGACTATGACGTGCGGAATGAACCACGGACTTTGCAACGCGGGCATCAGCGTTTTGTCGTAGGTTTCCGGATGTTGCAGGTTAATAATCAAAAATACCATCGCGAGACCCAGACTGTATGAAACCAGCCATTTGTATTTCCAACGGAGGTAAGAGGCCAAGCCAATTGCTGAAATAAAAATCGCGTACCAAAGCCGTGTTTCGCCCAGAGTTCGCATGGGTGGCCGCTGAATATGAATCCAGAGAATAACGATGAAAACCAGCAAAAAAGTTGTTCCGGCAGCCGACAGACCGGCAGCCATCTGGTTCATCAATTTTTTTCCGGAAGTTAAAAACAGTCCGGAGGCAGCCAGCCAGCAAAGGATGGCTGCTGAAGCATAAACCGGGAAATCAAGCCACATGATTAGTCCCTCCATTTTTAGGTTTACCGGTAAAAAACAGAAATCCTGCACCGGCCATCATCAGGAAAATTCCCAGGTAAACGATTGGCAACCAAGGATCGCGAACCAGTTCCAGTACGTTTAAGTTCGACCATCGTCCCATTTCGGTATTATAACCCTGCTGGTAAATCATCCATCCATCCATTTTAAAAGGATGGTTGACTTCGATTGTGGTGGCTACTCTCTTCCCGTTTTTTGCTTGAATGTCAAGTTCGGAGCTGAATTTGCGGGGTTCAGCCGGCAACATGGCCAGCGAAAGTTGGTCGTTGAGTTCGAGAACCTGTGCCGGATTGGCAAAGCTTCCACTGCATATCCATCCTGAAATTTCGGAATGATTAGTCAGGTTAGTCACCCTCACTTTTGCCGAGGGCGCTGAACCCGGTTCGTTCCATGCTTCAAAGGAATCGCCCACCTTTCCTGAATTTTCCAGAAACTTCACCACATTGATTCGAAATCCGGAGATGTTGAATGAATCGCGATCCATCAGTTCGAACCGTTCTTTGACTTTTTCCGAAAACGGTTGTCCGGTTTTGGTCTCGATAATCGTCACTTTGGGACGGAATTCATCGATAGTGAAATTCAGTAGCTTAACCGTGAAAGGCATCTCAACCGACTTTCCTGAAGCATCCACAGCTAGATTTACATCTTGGTTTTTGTAGCAATTCATGCTAAGGCGCTGCATATCGCTGCTTCCCAAAGCCGTTGAAAACAGCACCAGGAAGAGCCCAAAATGGTTGAGGAAGAACCCCGTATTTTTCAGGTTGAATGGCGTGAGACGCTTCAGGGTAGCGATTCCAAGCAGAATCAGCAGGTACAGGTTGATCAGGATAAACGGCCAGGTTTTAATGAGATGTGTTAATCCAAAAAGCCTGGATAATGCGTTTTTTGGTTCCACATCCTGTTTCACAAAGCCCATAAGCAATACCAGGAAAGTAAACCCCAGAATGGCTGGTAGAGCAGCTTTGACACTTCCCAGCCATTTCATTGCCCGATGTTTCCTCCAAAGAACAAATGCTGATAAGAGAATAGCCAGAAAAATAAGTCCGGCGACCAGGTTCCAGGGAAAACCGGCAATCCGAATTACAATACCACCGCTTGCCGCCTGAATCGCAAAACCCAGAGAAAGAATAGCTACCGTAACAATCGTTCCGTCGCGGTACGACCATGGATTTGTTCTAGTTTTTCGGGAGTTTTTGTTACTCATGGAGGAATGTGGATTTGTGGGTGAAGATATAAAAATGAGACGATAAAACCGGGTACTATAATAATCCCTAAGTTAGAAACAGCGTTCGTCATAAACCAAAATGAACTTTCCTTTACATTTTTTTAACTATTTTGGATGAACATTTCGTCTGACACCATGCTTATAATCGAAGTTAAAATATTGAGTTATGGAATGGTTACTGATGTTACTTGGTTTAATACTCGCATTTTGTGGGTATAAATTGAGATCTGCCAAGCCTAAGTATCTGGTTGAAAGAACAACTTCTGGTCGTAAAGTTAAATTCCTGGAATATGATGAATCGAAAAGACATAAGCGGAATAAAGCACTTGGGATGCTTATGGTTTCGGCAGGCATCATGATTTTTGGAATTGACTTTTTGTTTGTATTTTTTGCATCGTAATGGCGTATATGACTCCATTCGAACCGAGTTATTACGATAACAACACGATGGATATCAACTTTTTCCCAGGTTCAAATGTTACCAATTACTCATTCAAATAGAACATTATGAACCGCACACGATTGGAAGCTTTTAGCGATGGAGTTTTGGCCATCATCATTACCATCATGGTTTTAGAAATCCATGTACCTATCGGGAGCGATTTTGCTGCGTTGAAACCCTTGTTTCCGGTAGTGTTGAGCTACCTCCTTAGTTTTATCTACATCGGCATCTACTGGAACAACCACCACCACATGATGCATACAGTAAAGAATGTCACCGGAGGCATTCTTTGGGCCAACCTGCACCTGCTTTTCTGGCTATCGCTGATTCCGTTTACCACCGGCTGGATCGGTGAAAATCATTTCGCGCCCATCCCCATGGCTGTATACGGAATCGGACTTTTGATGGCCGCCATTGCCTATTTTATTCTTCAGACAGAAATCATCCGGACGCAAGGGGAAAATTCACTACTGGCACGCGCCGTCGGAAGCGACATCAAGGGGAAAATGTCGCCCATCCTTTATGTACTGGCCATCGCATCCAATTTTGTGAGCCAGTGGATTTCAGGAGGATTGTATGTTTTGGTTGCTCTAATCTGGCTTATTCCTGACAGGCGAATTGAAGTGATCCTGAAAAATGAACATGAATCATCTCCCGGTAAAAAATAAATAAGTTGAATTCAGGATTTTTTCTGAACTTTGATGGGAAACAAAATCAATCCCATGAAGCGAATATTTCTCCCAATCAATGGTCTTGCAATTCTTTTCAGTCTTTTCTCATTCAACGTTCAGGCTCAAACCCCCTATAGTCAGCAATGGCCAGGTTTTCGAGGTCCGTGGGGAAATGGCTATATAGAAAATACGACAACAGCCATTAATTTTAGTGCCGAAACCGGTGAGCATATTAAATGGAAAACAGTGATTCCCGGACTTGGACATTCATGCCCTGTAATCTGGGACAACTACCTGTTTGTAACCACCGCCGTAAATACTGCCACCAGCGAATCTCTCAAAGTCGGTCTTTACGGCGACATTGATGAAGCCAACGACAGCACTATTCACGAGTTCAAAGTGTATTGTCTCGATAAAAACTCCGGAAAAATTCTCTGGGAAAGGATTGCGCACAAAGGAATTCCAAAGTCGAAACGACATACCAAAGCATCGCAGGCCAATTGCACTCCCGCAACCGACGGAAAATATCTGGTAGTACATTTTGGTTCAGAAGGAATGTATTGTTATGATTTTGACGGAAATCTAATCTGGAAGAAAGATATGGGTATAATTAACCCGGGTTTTGCTCAGGTTCCGGGGATTGAATGGGGATATTCAAGTTCTCCCATTATTTTCAGGAACAAAATCATTCTACAGTGCGACATTCCCAAAAACCCTTTTGTCGCTGCATTCGATCTGACAACCGGAAAAGAAATCTGGAAGACTGCCCGGAGCGAGGAGGCACAAACCTATTGCACTCCGGCCATTTATTCGAAGGACGGAAAGACCATGGTTATTGCAAATGGTTACACCGAAATGTGCGGTTATGATTTTGAAACAGGAAAAGAAATCTGGAAACTGGGTAATGGTGGAGATATTCCCACTCCTGCGCCAGTCATTGCCAACGATCTGATTTACCTGAACAGTGCTCATGGAAAGTTTTCACCGATTTTTGCGGTTAAACCCACTGCAAAGGGAGATATCACTTTGTCTCCCGACAGTACCAGGAGTCAATATGTTGCCTGGAGTGTCAAGCGGGGAGGAGCTTACATGCAGACGCCATTAGTTTATAATGGTTATTTATACAACCTACAGGTGAATGGGCAACTGACCTGTTTCGATGCTTTAACCGGACAGGAGAAATACAAGGAAAGTCTGAAAGAAGCTTTCACCGCATCGGGTATTGCCGCCGGCGGGAAACTTTATTTCAGTTCAGAAGATGGCAACATATACGTGCTTCAGGCTGGATCTGAATATAAACAACTTGCGAAAAATACGCTGAAAGATATTTGCATGGCAACTCCGGCCATCTCCGGAAGCACGCTCTATTTTCGTACACAACATTATTTGATCGCTGTCGAATAAGATTAAATCCTGATAATCCATGAAGTGGATAAGATATTACCTTAGCTTCTTAATTTTTTCAATCATTTGTGGCCAAATCCTTCATGCTCAAAACGATTATGCCAACCAATGGCCAGGTTTTCGTGGCCCCTGGGGTATTGGCTTTGTCGAAAATGCGAAGACTGCAACAACTTTTAATGCTGAAACCGGTGAGCATATTAAATGGAAAACGGCCATTCCCGGTTTGGGACACTCCTGCCCGGTAATTTGGGATAGTTTTCTATTTGTGACCACTTCCGTGAATACCAAAAATACTGAATCACTCAAGGTTGGTTTGTATGGCGATATCGACGAAGCCAATGATAGTGCTATTCACGAGTTTAAAGTTTACTGCCTGGATAAAAACTCCGGAAAAATTATCTGGGAAAGGATTGCACAGAGAGGGATTCCGAGGTCGAAACGCCACACCAAAGCATCGCAGGCCAACTGTACGCCAGCTACCGATGGAAAATACCTGGTTGTGCATTTTGGCTCAGAAGGGTTATACTGTTATGATTTCGAAGGGAATCTGATCTGGAAGAAAGATATGGGAATATTGGCTCCCGGACCTTATACCGATCCCGGAGTGGAGTGGGGCTATGCCAGTTCCCCGGTTATTTATGAAGATAAAATCGTAGTTCAATGCGACATTCCAAAAACTCCATACATCACTACGCTTGATTTGGTAACCGGACGGGAAATCTGGAAAACTTCGCGTGGTGACGAAGTTTCGACCTGGTGTACTCCGGCCATTTATTCAGGAAACGGAAACCCGATGGTTATTGCCAACGGGTTCAACCACATCTGCGGATACGACCTCGAAACCGGTAAGGAAATCTGGAAATTAAGTAATGGTGGCGATGCTCCGGCACCAGCACCGGTAGTTGCCAATGACCTGATTTACCTAAACAGCGCACATGGAAAATTCTCGCCGATTTTTGCGGTTAAACCAACTGCAAAAGGAGATATCACGCTGGCTTCCGACAGTACAAAAAATCGATATATTGTATGGAGCGTCAAGCGCGGTGGTGCCTATATGCAAACGCCATTGATATACGAGGGATTTTTATATAACCTCCAGGTAAACGGACAAGTGACTTGTTTCGATGCTTTAACCGGACAAGAAAAATACAAGGAAAGTCTGAAAGAAGCCTTCACCGCATCGGGTATTGCTGCTGGTGGGAAACTGTATTTCAGTTCTGAAGATGGAAATATTTACGTTGTTCAGACCGGACCAGAATTTAAACTGCTGGCGAAAAATCCACTGAAAGATATTTGCATGGCAACTCCGGCGATCTCCGGAAATACTCTATTTTTCAGGACCCAGCATTATCTGATTGCGGTTGAATAGTTGCAAAAAATGCAACGGTTCAATCGTTAAACTCGTTATCAGCTTATTCAATTAGGAAAAACCAACAGAAGATTGTTGTATTCGGAGTCGGACAAACTTTAAAAATTAAATCATGGAAAGCAATTCAATAACCAGTATAAAACCGCTCGGCTTCATGTGGCCGGTATCCAACCCGTTTTTGTTTTGTGCGCACCATCTCGATGATTTTCCGGCCGGGAATGACGATATGGGTCCAGAAAAATTGCTTCTGAAAGGAAGAAACATTGGTCAGGATTTTACAATCAAAGATGGCTGGCGGATGTATCATGGCGATACTATTCCCGGGTTTCCGGCGCATCCTCACCGCGGATTCGAAACCGTTACCGTAGTGATGAAAGGACTGGTTGATCATGCCGATTCGCACGGACAGGCCGGTAGGTACGGCAATGGCGATGTGCAGTGGATGACTGCCGGTGCCGGGCTTCAGCACAGCGAAATGTTCCCCTTGCTGAATAAAGAATCCGGAAATCCTACTGAAATGCTCCAGCTTTGGCTCAACCTGCCCAAAGCCAATAAATTTGCAAAACCGCATTTCAAAATGCTTTGGTCTGAAGATATTCCACTGGTCAATACAACAGATGAAAGTGGGAAGACGGTTGAAATCAACCTGATTGCCGGAAATCTGGGTGATGTCGCAGCTCTTTCTCCGGCTCCGGATTCCTGGGCTGCTGATCCTGAGAACGAAGTGACTATCTGGACGATTAAAATGGAACCCGGAGCTCAATGGAAAATTCCGGCAGCCAGCGAACAGGTCAACCGCACCTTGTTTTTCTATCGGGGTGCAACAGTAAAAATTGAAGACCAGTTAATTGCTTCAGAACAAGCCATTCAGGTAAAAGCTGATCAGGAACTGATCATTGAAAATGGTACTTCTGAGGGATTTTTTCTGTTGCTTCAGGGAAAACCCATTAACGAGCCAGTTGTTCAATACGGACCATTTGTGATGAATACCAATGCTGAGATTCAGCAGGCGATGCACGATTACCAGCGTACCGAATTTGGTGGCTGGCCATGGAAAAGACGTGATCAGGTTCATCCGCGAGAAAAAGGCCGTTTTGCGCGCCATCAGGATGGAACTGAGGAAATCAGATAAATGGAAAATTATTATCTTGAGCCCAATTCATGGATAAGCTGTTTCATATATTCGAATTAACTGAGGGAAAGATTAATGAAATCCGTTCCCGAACGTACGAAGCTCATTTTCATGATTTTGATGAACTGATTTTGATCACTCAGGGAAGTCTGGAGCATTTCATTGATTTCAAGGTCGAGCTTGTTCAGGCTTCAGCAGCCTGTTATGTATCGATGAATAAGATGCACAAACTGATGCCGCACAGAGATTTGCGGGGTTGGGTTATCAAATACCAACCCGAATTTATCCCCAATTCAAACCTGAATTTTTATTCCAACTTTTTCACTTCAACCAATATTCCGCTTTCGTCGGGTTCCTGTCTTAGCAAGTTTACTACCTTATGCGAAATTATTCAGGGTGAATACCTACAGGAATTCGCTGATAACACTACGATACGACATTTAGTTGAAGGATTGTTGGCAATGGTTGATGCCGAACGGAAACGAAATTTGCCCATCGAAAGTATTGTAAAAGCTTCACAAGTTGAGGCATTCAACAATTTCCTGAAAATCTTGGAAGAAAACTTCAGGCGAGATGAAGGCGTTTCGTTTTATGCCGGAAAGATGAATATGTCGGAGCGAAACCTGAACCTGATCTGTAAAAACAATTTTCAAAAAAGTGTTTCCGAAATCATTGAAACCCGCAAGCTGATTGAAGCTAAAAACCTGTTGTTGCATTCAATTAAAACAGTTTCCGAAATTGGGTTTGAACTCGGATACAACGAAAAATCGTATTTTACACGGGTGTTCCATGCCAAAATGGGAGTCACTCCTTCGCATTTCCGCGAAATGTCGCAAAGCATTATTTCCTAAAAGTACCACTCCTTTTCCAAAAACTGTTACCGCTTGCCTTGCTGATAGCTGCATCTTTGCATTGTCAAAACAGTACAGATAATTTAAAATTAATAAAAATGAAAAGGAACACATTAAATTTCAAAGCAATCGCATTAGCAGTGGTTCTTGCAGCAACAGCAACTTTTACCAGTTCTTCAGCCCAGACTGGGCATTCCAAAGAATTGCAGGCAAAAATCGATTCGATGACAACCGTATTAAAAAAGTATGCCGAAGGGGAAGCAACACTGAAAAAAAACCTGGTGACTTTCGATACACTCGACTACACTGTTTTCAGTAATCAGGAATGGTTACGTTTACACGAAAGTCATTCAAAAGACATCAAAGTAAACTGGCCGGACGGACATTTTACAACCGGCATTGAGAAACACATCGAAGATCTGAAGGCCATGTTTGTTTATGCTCCTGATACACGGATTAAGCAACATCCTATCCGTTTTGGTAGCAATACCGGCGAATGGACTTGTGTAACAGGAATTATGGAAGGAACTTTCTCCAAGCCAATGCCAATTGGCAACGGAAAATTTATCCAGCCGACCGGAAAGTCATTCAAACTGCCGATGTGTACCATCGGACATTGGAAAGACGGTATTATGTTTGAAGAATCCTTATTCTGGGATAATCAAACTTATATGAATCAATTGGGATTAGGTAAATAAGCAATTAGCAAAACAGAAATAATTAATAATCAATTTAAAACAAATAAAATGAAAACACAGGAAACAAAATGGGCTATTGACCCTACACACAGCAAAGTTGGTTTTAAAGTAAAACACCTTATGATTTCGAATGTATTGGGAAGTTTCAGAGAATTCGAAGGTACTGCAACAACCGAGGGAGACGATTTCTCGACTGCTCAAATTTCGTTCTCGCTCAACGCATCGTCAATCGACACCGAAGTGGCTGATCGTGATGCTCACCTGAAAAGCGCAGACTTTTTCGATGCCGAAAATTATCCGAAACTTACTTTCTCCGGAAATGGGTTGAAAGATTTGGGCGACGATATGTATGAACTTACCGGCGAACTGACCATTAAAGAAGTCACCAAATCGGTAACTTTAGCCGTTGAATTTGGAGGAATCATGGCTGATCCATGGGGAAATGTAAAAGCTGGATTTTCGATCAACGGAAAAATCAACCGAAAAGATTTTGGCCTGAACTGGAATGCCGCTCTTGAAGCTGGCGGTGTATTGGTTGGCGAAGAAGTCAAAATTAGTGGCGACGTTGAATTAGTGAAATTGAGCTAATTACGATATTCGATTAACGATCAACGAATGAACATCTTCAATCGTTGATCGTTGAATCTTTAATTTATAATCTTTTTATGAAACGACGGTCTTTTATAGGATCAGCTCTTTTGTTACCCTTAGCATTGAAAGCCATGTCATACAATGAAATCAATCAATTAATGACTTCCGGAGAAACGACTCCACGGATGCCTGTTTTGTTTGTCGGTCACGGAAGCCCGATGAATGCCATCGAAGAAAATGAGTTTGTTGAAGGTTGGAGAAATCTTAGAAAAACAATTCCACGGCCCAAAGCTATTCTTTGTGTATCGGCGCATTGGGAAACTAAAGGAACATTTGTAACAGCTGTTCCCAAACCGCAGACGATTCACGATTTTGGTGGTTTCCCAAAAGCGCTTTACGAAGTTCAATATCCGGCTCTGGGTAGTCCCGAGCTGGCGAACGAAACCAAACGCACAATCACAAAAACAGTGGTTGGACTCGACGAAAAATGGGGACTCGATCATGGTGCATGGAGTGTTATCCGCCGTATTTATCCGGAAGCCGATATTCCGGTGATTGAAATGAGTCTCGATTACAATCAGGGACCTCAGTATCACTATGATCTGGCAAAGGAACTTTCGTCGCTTCGCAGCAAAGGTATGTTGATCATCGGAAGTGGCAATATGGTTCATAACCTCCGGATGGCCGCCTGGGACAAAATGGACCAACCCGATTTCGGCTACGACTGGGCGATTCAGGCTAACGATAAATTCAAACAACTCATTCTGGCAGTGAATCATACAGAATTAATCAATTACCAGAAGCTTGGCCGCGAAGTGAAACTGGCCGTTCCGACTCCGGATCATTACCTTCCTTTGCTGTATTCACTTGCTCTTCAGGAGAAGAATGAAACGATTTCATTTTTCAACGACAAACCAAGTATGGGTTCACTGACGATGACTTCGGTGAGAATTGGCTGATTGTTATTCCTGATTTTTTGAGACTCGTAACTGCGACTGTCTACTTTTTCAACTCCCAGCTCACACCATCTTTTCCATCTTTAATGTCGAAACCGATGGCAGCCAGTTCGTTGCGGATTTTATCCGAAGTTGCCCAATCCTTGTTGGCTTTGGCTTCGGCGCGAAGTTTCATCAGCAAATCAACTACTTCATTCAGCACTTCAGTGTTTCCGGATTCAGCCTGATCTTCTGCCTTTAGTCCGAAAATGTCGAACACGAATTTTTGGAAAAGCGATTGCAAAGCGTCTTTATCTGCAGCTGTAATGGTTGATTTACCATCGGCCACCGAATTGATGATTTTGACACCTTCGAACAGATAGGCCATTGCAATCGGGCTGTTCATATCGTCAGCCATGGCTGCGTAGCAATTGGCAGATAATTCCTCAATGTTTACAGAAGAAGCTGCAGAAACCGGCAGTGATTCAATTTTGGCGGTAGCTTTCATCAGGCGTTCCAGTCCTTTTTCTGAAGCCTGAAGCGCTTCGTTTGAGAAGTCAAGCGTGCTGCGGTAATGCGCCTGCAACATGAAAAAGCGGATGGTCATGGGGCTGTAGGCTTTTTCGAGCAACGGATGGTTTCCGGAGAAAAATTCTTCCAGCGAAATGGCATTTCCGAGCGATTTACCCATTTTCTGGCCGTTCAGGGTGATCATGTTGTTGTGCATCCAGTACCGAACGGCTGGTTTTCCATTTGCAGCCTGCGACTGAGCCATCTCAGCTTCGTGGTGCGGAAAAGTCAAATCCATTCCGCCTCCGTGAATGTCGAAGGTTTCGCCCAGGTATTTGCAACTCATGGCTGTACATTCCATGTGCCATCCCGGAAAACCGTCGCTCCAGGGAGATGGCCAGCGCATCAGGTGTTCGGGCGAGGCTTTTTTCCACAAGGCAAAATCCAATCCGGAGCGTTTCTCATCCTGACCATCCAGGATTCGCGAGTTGCTGATCAGGTCTTCAATTTTACGGCCCGAAAGTTTACCGTATTCATTTTCCGAAGCAAATTTTTCCACGTCGAAATATACCGATCCGTTGCTTTCGTATGCATAGCCGGATTTCAGGATTTTCTTCACTTCTACAATTTGCTCAATAATATGACCTGAGGCGCGGGGTTCAATACTGGGTAATTCCAGGTTGAGCAAAGCCATGGACTGATGGTACTTATTGGTGTATTTTTGAACCACTTCCATCGGTTCCAACTCGTCGAGTTTGGCTTGTTGGGCAATTTTATCTTCGCCCTCGTCGGCATCGGCAACCAAATGGCCCACATCGGTGATGTTGCGCACGTAGCGCACCTTGTAGCCAATTTGTTTCAGGAAACGAAAAATCAGATCGAAGGTAATTGCTGAGCGCGCATGACCCAGATGGGGTGGACCATAAACAGTTGGTCCGCAAACGTACAACCCAACTTTGCAGGGAACCAGCGGTTCAAAAACTTCTTTTTTTCGGGTGAGTGTGTTGTAAATCTGTATTTCCGGGATCATAACAGTTCATTTTTTGATGCTGCAAATGTAAAGAATATTGATCAAAACAAAGGTTTCGGATAACTCTTTCAGAAGGAAGCCTGTTTTCAAATCAGGTTTTATTTCAAATTCTTCTGCTATTGAGACGCAGTTTGGATTTTGGATGGCTTCCTTATCATCAACTGAAACAAATTCTGAAAATCATTGATTCCATTCTGCTGAAGCAATCTTTGCATGAAAAGACATATTCACCTTGATTATTTTGTAGTTTTAGCCACATGCTGGATTAGGTTACAGAACTTTTTGAAATTCTTCGATTCAATTCCTTTAAGTAGTTGGTAATGAGAAAACTTATTACTGCTTTTCAATTTCCTGGCAAGCTATTTATTTTATGGCGCCGACGCAACAAAGAGCATGTACCTCGAACTTCAGTATCTTCATTCTTTTGATTCGGTCGATACCCAGGCTTTTGCGGGATTTCAGCCAAAAGGTGAGTTCTATGCCCCGAAGGCGGCTTTTGTTAATGTTGGAGCAACTGCCACCAAATCATTTAAAATTACTGAAAAATGGTCGGTTCCGGTTAGTGTCAGTTTTATCACAAATCCTGATAGTAAAAAAGTATATTTTGTGGCCGGTGTGACTTTGTTTTCACTCTAAGTTTGTTTCAAGGCAAGGTTCTGATTTGACTTAAAAGTATTAACGATCAATGTTTTACGTTGCAATTCCTTTAAAATAATCAGGTAAATATGGTACAACCGCGATAAATGACAAAAACCAGGGAAGAGCTATGTCAGCCTGCTCCGAAAGTCTGAATTCTGATTTTGAGACGATTCAAATCAAATTTTCTATATTTTCCTGGCTGAATATTCGATGCTACCTGTCATTTCTCTTTTTCAAAACACTTCCGAACCTTATTTTTCCTTTATACACAAACGGTTTGAGCACAACTGAACAGAATGAAAATGCCTCAAAAGGTATTTCGGAATTTGTGCTGATCCGGAATTTGAATTGAACATTTCGGGAAGATACCTGTCAAATACCTATATTTAGCACAAGCACTTTTCATTGGGAGGAAGTTTAGGAATATGGAAAAAAGCGAAAGCAAAAAGTTAATCCTGAAAAACGGTTCGCGCATCGGCGTGGTCGGAGGCGGTCCTGCCGGAAGTTTTTTCACGTTTTTTGCCTTTGAACTTGCCCGGGAAAAAGGAATCAACATCCAGGTTGACATTTATGAAATCAAGAATTTCTCAAAAACCGGACAGGCAGGATGTAATCATTGTGGAGGAATTGTGGCCGAATCACTGGTTCATAGGTTGTCGGAAGACGGGATTATTCTTCCGCCTCAAATAGTCCGTCGCGGAATAGAATCGTATACGCTTCACGTCGAGCAGGGGTCCACCACCATCAATACCATTTTGCATGAGCACCCGATTGCCTCTATCTTTCGCGGAGCCGGACCATTGGGATCGACCGTAATAAATGCGCAAGGTTTTGATGGTTTCCTGCTGGATCTTTGCGAAAAAAAAGGCGCAGTTGTCTTTCGCGAAAAAGTGATCGATGCTGAAGTTCAGCCTGATGGGGTAACTCTGATCACGGGAAGTGCAAAACGGAAATACGATCTGGTCGTAGGTGCTGTAGGGCTTAATCCAAAATCGCTTCATATTTTTCAGAAATTGATTCCACCCTACAAACCACCTCGAACAACCAGAACCTATATTTCTGAATACTTTTTGGGCTCCGAAAACATCACGAAACACTTCGGAAATTCAATGCATGTGTTTCTGCTCAATTTGCCGGGAATAAAATTCGGAGCTTTAATTCCGAAGGGAGTTTATGTTACTTTGGTTTTGCTTGGTGAGGATGTAAATGCAGAAGCAGTCAACCGGTTTTTGAATTCAGAAACGGTGGCGAATTGCTTTCCGGCAGGTATCGCATTGAAAGATATTCCACCGTGCCAGTGTTTCCCGTCCATAAACATCGGAAGTGCAAGGAATCCCTATTCCGACCGGATTGTTTTAATTGGCGATTCAGCTTCATCAATACTTTACAAAAACGGGATTGGGGCAGCCTATATTACCGGCAAGGCCGCTGCTGTTGCCGCTTTCAGGGTTGGAATTTCAAAGTCAGATTTTAAGAAATCGTTCAGACCGGTTTGCGCTCAATTGAATACCGACAATGCCGTCGGCAAGCTGATTTATTCGGTTTCTTCAATTATTCAAAAATCAATGTTTCTGAAGAAAGTGATGTTCAGAATAGTGGTCACGGAACAGAAAAAAGAAAGGGGAAAACTGGAAATGAGTTCGCTGTTGTGGGATACCTTCACTGGCAGTGCACCATACAGGAACATTCTGAAACGGGCATTAAATCCGATACTTCTGGCAAATCTGTTCCGGAAAATTTTTACTGAATTCTTCACCCCGGAACCTTTGAGCAAAGGATAGCAATTTGAAGTGGTTTCTAAATTCCGCCGGACCAGTCGATTCCCGATTCCATCTTTTCAATCCTCCATTCGCAAAGCTGTTTGAGCCGGTTCAGAACATTGGCAGTAACCCGATTGTGCACACTTTCCCAGATGCGGTTCAGGAAAGACCAGTTCGACCTGTATTCTTTCCCGTAGAAATTAAAACCAACGGTAAAGAATAATTGCGCCTGTTCCTTTTCGCCCATCTCAGCAATGGAAGAACGAACATACATCATAAAAATTCCGATGGGATAACCTCCGCTGCATTTGTACAGCAGATAGCGGGCATTGTCGAAATCGAAGGCATCGGGAACCCTTTTGATCCGGATGGAATTCAAATTAAACAAAGGGATGAAACTTAAGCCAAGGAAATTTTTCCGAAATCCAAATGGGTATTTCGTCCAGCCAAATGGCAGGATTCTGATTTTTTGGATATCATCATCAATCCGCTCCACTTTGGCTATATAGTTTGGCCAGCAGGTCGAATCACCGTTCCAGTTCAGAAGTTCATTAAACACGTAACTCACCGGAGCCTCAATGCCAATCCGATGCACGTTCAAAACTGCATACCGGTCAACCCCTTCTCCAACGCGCTGCCTGATACGATGGTTGTATTCCATCCTTTTTTCTTCAGAATCAAACCGGATGAGGGTAGGGATTTTTGGATTATTCCAAAGGAATTTTCTGAAGTCGGATATCAATCCTGTACTTCTTGAAGGAGGAACAATCCTGGCCGTTTTGGTATCATTGTTTTCTTCCATGAAAAGCAAACTGATGGACTTAAGTAACCGTTTGTCGAAGGGTTAAATAATAATCACCGCATCAAAATTCAACTCTAAAGTTAGTTAAATTCAGAGATTCAAGACTGAATGTTTGCAAAAAACGACTTGCCGGAATCATTTCAAAAATTCAACATCACCTTTTGCTTAAAAATATCGGGCGATCCTTTGTTTTATTTGATAAATCGGTTTTTTGAGCTTACTTTTGCCTCATTATCAAATAATCCTCACAAATCCTGATTGTTTGATTATAAAGAAGAGCGGAGAGATCGGGCTCAGCGAAACTCTGGCAACCATCTGATCACAGAAACGGTGCCAATACCCGGCCGGAAACGGAATTATAATTAAAACAAGAAAATGAAGCAACACTCACCACTTTATCTCTTGAGTTTCATGTACTTCTCGAATATGTGCATGTGCTGACGACACTGATAAAACGCAACAGAGTTTTTATTGGAAAGGCATGGTGTTGTTCTTCATTAATAAATCACCATTAATCATTGGTAATTAACATGATATGAGTATTCAAAAAACTTACGAAGAAATCAACGAAAAAATACGGCATGGAGAGGCCGTGGTGCTAACTGCTGAAGAGGTTTCGCAAATGGCGCTTACCTGCTCTCCGGAAGAAATTGCCGAACGGGTGGATGTGGTGACCACGGCCACCTTTGGAGCCATGTGTTCTTCCGGAGCGATTGTCAATTTTGGGCATGCCAATCCGCCCATTCGGATGGAAAAAATACGATTGAATGGCGTCCCGGCCTACGAAGGTCTGGCTGCCGTTGATACATACATCGGCGCTACCGCCTGTGATCCGGAGAATCCGAAATACGGTGGTGCGCATGTCATTCAGGATTTGGTTGATGGCAAAGATATTGAACTGGAAGCATGGGGAAAAGGCACAGACTGTTATCCGCGGAAACATATCAAAACCATCATCAACAAGGAAACCGTGAACGAAATGATTCTGTTCAATCCGCGAAACGCCTACCAGAATTACAATGTGGCCGTGAATTCTACCTCACAGATGAAATACACCTATATGGGAAATCTGCTTCCGAATATGAGAAATGCCACGTATTCCACTTCCGGAGAATTAAGCCGCTGCTGAACGATCCGGAGATGAAAACTATCGGTATCGGCACCCGCATTTTTCTGGGCGGAACGCAGGGATTTGTTGTTTGGCCGGGTACGCAGTTTAACACGTCGAAACCGAAGAACGAGCATGGCGTCCCCATGAGCAACTCGGCAACGCTGGCCGTAATGGGCAATCTTAAGGAGATGTCGTCGGAGTTTTTGCAGGCCGCCTATTACGAAAAATATGGTGTGAGCCTGTTTGTCGGTATCGGAATCCCCATTCCAGTGCTGAATGCTGACATTGCAAAATGCGTCTCGATCCGAAACGAGCAAATCCAAACCACGGTACTTGATTACGGCGTGGAAGGAACTCCAGCTCTGGGTCGGGTAACCTACGCTGAATTGCGATCAGGAGAAATTGAAGTTCAAGGCAAGAAAATTCGAACAGCTCCGGTTTCGAGCCTGAGCAAAGCGCGCAAAATTGCCGAAATCCTGAAACAATCGATACTGGCAGGTGAGTTTGAAATCAGCAAACCAGTGCAAATGTTTCCGACCAATACTTCTCTAAAATCACTTAAAGAAATTAAAGGAGGGGATGAAAAATGAAAATGCAGAAAAAAAGATATGTATTAAAATTTCCACCTCAAAGTGGCGACCAGCCATTTAGCTATCATTTGGTAAAGGATTTTGATATCCGGATCAATATTCTTCGTGCCGAAGTTTGGCCTGGGAAAACCGGTAGTCTGGTGCTTGAACTGGAAGGAACAACCACCAATCTGAAAAACGGAATCGCCTACTTGGAAGAAAATCAGGTAAGTTGCGAACCTTTGAACAAGAAAATTACCTGGGATCATGTTCGTTGTATCAGTTGCGGAAATTGCACTGCTGTCTGTTTTGCCGGAGCCCTGCAACTGGATCCTGGCAAATGGGAACTTCAGTTTGATCCTGAAAAGTGTATCGTTTGCGAACTCTGTGTTCCGGCCTGCCCGTTGAATTTGTTTAAGATTGATTTCAGGGAATAAAGCCCCTCTAAATCTCCCCGAAGGGGAGACTTGAAAAAAGCCGCATCCCCGACCCTTCTCCAAATGAGAAGGGAATTAGGGTAGTGAAGATTCTGAATGTCTCAACCTTAAAAAAGAAAAATTGACAGAACGAAATTCTTTGAATATCAGTTCAGAAAGCCCCCTCCTTCGGAGGGGGATGGGGGAGGCCAGGCATTATCGTTCACAATTTTCTCCCAATCGATTTCGATCGCTTGTTGTGAATTACAAGGAAACCGATTTGTGGATTGGCGTGGATCCGGGTTCCTTTCAGGAGGAAATGAAGGAAATCGCGCTATCAAAAGTAATTGCTCTCCGGACAGAAATGGAAGCGTATTTGCTGAACGATCCGGAGTTTGGCCGGACTTTCGCACCGCACCGGGCAGAACCGAATGCACCCGAGATTGTTAAGATTATGGCTGATGCCGCAAAACGTGCCGGAGTTGGACCGATGGCGGCTGTGGCCGGAGCATTTTCGGAAATGATAGGGCGACATTTGATGGAAAAATTTGAAATTCAGGAACTGGTGGTTGAAAATGGTGGTGATATTTTTCTGAAGATCAAGCAGAATTTACTGATGTCGGTTTATGCCGGAAATTCACCTTTGTCGGAGAAGATCGGCATCGATATTTTGGCATCCCAATCGCCGCTCGGAGTTTGTACTTCAGCCGGAACGGTTGGACCATCAGTCAGTTTAGGGAAAACGGATGCGACCATGATTGTTTGCCGGAATACTGCTTTGGCTGATGCACTGGCTACCACGTTTGGTAATCTGGTTCAGACTCCGGAAGATATTCAACGGTTGACCCAACAAACAGAGCGGTTTCCGGAGATACTATCAGCAGTAATAATCTGCCGCGACAAAATTGGGATTCGCGGAATGTTTGAAATGAAATTGATCAAATAGAATAGCAAGTGAGCAGGTGACTCGAAGTCATCCGTTCAATGCACAAAAAAGTATGATGACAACTAAAAAAAACATACGACACGAACTCGAATCACAGGTGTTGGTACTCGACGGAGCCATGGGAACCATGATTCAGAAACACCGCCTGTCGGAAGAAGATTTCCGGGGGATAATTTTTGCTGATTTTCAGTACGATCTGAAAGGCGATAACGATCTGCTTTCGGTCACTAAGCCTGAAATCATCCGGGAAATTCATGCGCAATTCCTGGAAGCAGGCGCTGATATCATTGAAACCAATACCTTCAACTCCACCAGCATCTCGCAGGCTGATTACCATCTCGAAGAATGGGTGTATCAGATAAACCTGAAATCGGCCCAATTGGCTGTTGAAGTCGCCGCAGAATTCACGGCAAAAAATCCGGAGAAGCCGCGCTTTGTGGCCGGGGCAATCGGCCCGATGAACAAAACGCTTTCACTTTCGCCTGATGTCAACGATCCCGGTTTTCGTTCGGTTTCTTTTGATGAGGTAAAATCCTCGTACCGCGAACAGGTGAAAGGCCTGCTTGACGGAGGTGTCGATTTGCTGCTCGTCGAAACCGTTTTCGACACGCTGAATGCCAAAGCTGCCCTGTTTGCCATTGAAGACGAACTCGAAGAACGCGGAACGCGGCTTCCGGTCATGGTTTCCGGAACGATTACCGATGCCAGTGGCCGCACGCTTTCAGGACAAACCGTAGAGGCGTTCCTGACTTCGGTTTCGCACATTGATTTGCTTTCCATCGGGCTGAACTGCTCATTGGGAGCCAAAGATCTACGCCCCTATCTGGAAGAACTTTCCAAAAAGGCGCCATTTTATATCAGCGCCCATCCGAATGCCGGTTTGCCCAACCAGTTTGGTGAATATGATGAAACCCCGGTCGAAATGGCGCACGAAGTTGGCTTTTTTCTCGACAATAAATTTGTGAATATCATTGGCGGTTGCTGTGGAACAACGCCGGATCACATTCGTGAGCTGGCGAAAATTGCAGCTAAATCGGAACCTCACCACCGGCATAAAAAAGACAAACATACCATTTTCAGTGGTCTGGAGCCGGTAACACTGACTCAGGAGTCTGTGTTTATGAATATTGGTGAACGATGCAATGTGTCCGGTTCGCGCAAATTTGCCCGACTAATCCGCGAAGGAAAATACGAGGAAGCCATTGCCATTGCCCGCCAGCAGGTTGACGAAGGTGCTCAGGTCATCGACATTAACATGGACGATGCCATGCTTGATGCCAAAAAAGAAATGGTCACTTTCCTGAATTTATTAATGGCTGAACCTGACATAGCACGGGTTCCGATGATGATCGACTCCTCGAAGTGGGAAGTGATTGAAGCCGGCCTGAAATGTGTGCAGGGCAAGGCGATTGTGAATTCTATCAGTATGAAGGAAGGCGAAGATGTGTTCCGCCGACAAGCGCAACTTCTGAAACGGTATGGTGCGGCTGTGGTTGTGATGGCTTTCGACGAAATCGGTCAGGCTGATTCGTTTGAGCGACGGATTGAAATCTGTCAGCGCGCCTACAACATTCTGGTCAACGAAATTAATTTCCCGCCTCAGGATATCATTTTCGATTCGAATATTCTGATCATCGGTACCGGAATGGAGGAACATTTTAATTTCGCGGTTGACTTTATCAATGCCGTAAAATGGATCAAGAAGAATCTGAAGCACGCCAAAACGAGCGGCGGAGTGAGCAATGTGTCCTTCAGTTTCCGCGGAAACGACCAGGTGCGCGAAGCCATCCATTCGGTTTTCCTGTATCATGCCATCCGTGCCGGACTTGACATGGGTATCGTAAACCCCGGAATGTTGCAGATTTACGACGAAATTCCGAAAGATTTTCTGGAAAAAGTGGAGAATTTAGTCCTGAATAAAAATCCGAACGCCACCGAAGAATTGCTCGAATTCGCGCAGACCTTAAAAGCTCAGGATGCCAAAGAAGAACGGATTGACGAATGGCGCGAACTTCCGGTAGAAAAACGGCTGGAACACGCGCTGGTCAAAGGGTTATCCGATTTTATCGATATTGATCTGGCTGAAGCCCTGCCGAATTATTCACCGGTTCTAAATATCATCGAAGGGCCACTTATGGATGGAATGAATGTTGTTGGCGACCTGTTTGGCGCCGGAAAAATGTTCCTTCCGCAAGTGATCAAATCGGCCCGGGTGATGAAAAAAGCAGTGGCTTTTTTGCTTCCGTATATCGAAGCCGATAAGGATCAGTTCGATACTACTGACAATCGAAAAGTGGTGCTGATGGCCACTGTAAAAGGCGACGTACACGATATTGGTAAAAATATTGTCGGCGTGGTGCTGGGCTGCAACAACTACCGGGTTATCGATCTGGGAGTGATGGTGCCTACCGAAAAAATTCTGGAAACGGCCATTCGCGAAAACGTTGACATTATTGGCCTGAGCGGGCTGATTACGCCTTCTCTTGAAATTATGGTTGATGTGGCTACCGAAATGGAACGCCGGGGAATGAATCTGCCGCTCTTGGTTGGCGGCGCCACCACTTCGAAAATACATACGGCCGTAAAAATTGCGCCTCAGTATAAAAACACGGTGATCCATGTAAAAGACGCGTCGCGAGCGGTGAGCGTGGTTTCGAGCCTGATCTCCGGAAATGAAGATTTTCTGAAGGAGATTCGGGATGAATATCAGGAGATACGGACTTTCCACAGTCAGAAAAAGGCAAAGAAATATTTGCCCATTGCTGAGGCCAGAGCCAATAAACTGAAGGTTGACTGGGAAAATACACCCATCTACAAACCAAATTTCATCGGAGTCAAAAAGCTGATTGACTATCCGATTTCAGAACTCCGGAAATACATCGACTGGACGTTCTTCTTCTTTGTCTGGGAGCTGAAAGGGAAATTTCCGGATATCCTGAACGACGAACTTCAGGGCGAAGAAGCCCGGAAATTGTATGCTGAAGCTAACCGGATGCTCGATCGGATGGATCAGGAGAAAATGGTTCAGGCCAATGGCGTGTTCGGAATCTGGCCGGCGAATGCGGAAGGTGACGATATTGTTCTGTATGAAGATGAAAACAGGAAACAGGAAATAGGAAAGTTTTATCATCTCCGCCAACAGGAAGTTAAAAAAACCGGTTCGCCCAATTATTGTTTGTCTGATTTTATAGCTCCTGTTGAAAGTGGAATCACCGATTATTTTGGGGCATTTGCCGTTACAGGTGGTGTTGGCATTGAAAAATGGATGAAAGCATACCGCGATGATCATGACGATTACAATGCCATTTTGCTGGAAGCTTTGGCCGACAGGCTTTCCGAAGCCTTTGCAGAATTGCTTCACGAAAAAGTCCGCAAAGAATATTGGGGATACGTTCCGGAGGAAAAACTTTCGCTGGAAGAAATGTTCCATGTCGATTACCAGGGAATCCGCCCAGCTATTGGCTATCCGGCCTGTCCGGAGCATCACGAGAAAGGAAATCTGTTTAAGATGCTTGGCGTCGAAGATATCGGCATGAGCCTGACCGAACATTTTGCCATGTATCCAACCGCTTCGGTCAGCGGGCAGTATTTTGTCCATCCCGAATCGAAATATTTCAGCTTGGAGAAAGTTAGCAAGGAACAGATTGAAGATTATGCCCGCCGGAAAGGTGTTTCAGTAGAAATTATTGAACAGTTTATTCCTTCGAATTTGAATTATAAAGGAGTGTAGCCCTCTTCTAATTCCCCCGCAGGGGGAAAGCCTTGGTCAGTAGTTTGCAATTATCTTTGCCCTGAAGGGGCAAAATATCAATAGCCCGGGGTAAAGTGAGGAACGAACAGCACCCCGGGTTAACAAGGAAAGCAGGACAACCGTCCGCGCGAAAATCGAAAGCAAGGCGGATATCTCTTTTTGGACGGAATGGAGTTCGCCTTTGAAGGGAAATCATATTTACCTTCAAAATCTAAAATCAAGCTTTAGGATTTCGAGGTAATTGTCCGAAATTTGCCTGGAAAATGTGATCTGAAAATTAACATCCATGAAAAAATCAACAAAAACCGCCGGGAGTGGTTTCTTTTTAGGTTTGGCAGTTATGTTTGTACACGAAATGAATTTTCATTTTAAAGAAGCACGACCATGAAAGTAATCGACATTATCAACCAAAGCAATAAAACTGTTTTTTCGTTTGAGCTGTTGCCTCCGCTCAAGGGAAACGATGCCAGTAAAATATACCATACCATCGAAAATCTGATGGATTTCGATCCGAAGTACATCAACATTACCACGCACCGCGACGAAATGGTGTACATCGAACTTCAGGACGGACACATCGAAAAGCGTATTGTTCGCAAGCGTCCCGGAACGGTAGCTATTGCGGCCAGCATTCAGCACAAATTCGGCATTCCGGTAATTCCGCACATTTTGTGTGGTGGTTTTTCGAAAAGCGAAACCGAGCATGTGCTTATTGACCTTGATTTTATGGGCATTAAAAATGTGCTTGCTTTGCGAGGCGACGGAAGCAAGGGTGAACATGTGTTCAGACCTGATCCCAGCGGACATGCCAATGCGAATGAATTGGTTGAGCAAATCGTCAATTTGAGAAAGGGCAAGTACCTGGAAGCTGACTTAAAGAATACACATCCGATGGATTTTTGCATCGGAGTGGCTGGTTATCCGGAGAAGCATTTTGAAGCACCAAATGCCGAAACCGACCTTCAGTATTTAAAGCAAAAAGTGGATGCAGGTGCCGACTACGTTGTCACCCAGATGTTTTTCGACAATCAGAAATACTATGATTTTGTAGCCAAATGCCGCGCTGCAGGAATTCAGGTTCCTATCATTCCCGGAATCAAACCTATCAATCTGAAAAATCAACTGACTGTTTTGCCAAAGTTGTTCAGCATCGATATTCCAAAAGAACTGGCTATTGAATTGGCCAGGTGCAAAACCGACGACGATGCCAAAGTGGTAGGTACCGAATGGGCCATTCAGCAGTCGAAAGATCTGGTCGCTCAGCAGGTCCCGAGCTTACACATATACACCTATGGAGTTTCTGACAATACCCGGAAAATTGTGGAGGCGGTGTTTTAGATTATACCGAAGTCCTGAGGCTGAAGTCCGAAGAAGCTCTCCCTGAATGGTGAAGATATCGACGGAAGCTTGTCAGATATAAATAAAAAACCCCGAAATCGCTCTTGAACGGTTCCGGGGTTTGCTATTCGATTAGTTTAAATGATGTACCCGTTAGGGATAATTGCCCCTTTTTTGATCACAACAATCCCCTCTTTTACCGAATACAATTCATTGTTTGAGTCGGGTAGGTGCTTTCCACCATTCACCCGGACATCATTCCCGATATGCACGTTCTTATCCACAATGCAATTGTTTAAATAGCATCGCTCTCCAATTCCCATCACCTTGCCATCATTGTAATTCATGTCGATTTCCTTCAGGTCCTGATAATAATCGTTACCCATGATGTATGAATTGGCAATGGTAGTTCCTTTTCCAATCCTCGACCGGATGCCAATAACCGAATGTTCCAACCGGCTGGCGTGAATGATACAACCATCTGAAACAACCGTTTTCTCCAAAGCTGTTCCTGAAATTTTCGATGGAGGGAGCAGCCGGGCGCGGGTATAAACGGGTTTCATATTGTCGAAAAGGTTGAATTCCGGTATGTTATCAGTTAAACCCAGGTTTGCTTCATAAAATGAATCGATGTTCCCAATATCTGTCCAATAGCCTTCATACGGGAAGCTTAAAACCCGATGTGTTTTAATGGCTTGCGGAATAATTTCCTTCCCGAAATCTTTGGTGGACTGATCTTTCATCAGTTCGACCAATAAATCACGGTTAAAAATATAAATACCCATCGATGCCAGATAGATCTTTCCTTCACGCTGTAATTCTTCGCCGACCTCCGAAGCCCAATCGGGGAGCAATTCAGGAGCAGGTTTTTCGATGAATTCCTGAATGATGTTATTTGAGTTGGATTTCAGTATGCCGAATTCGGAGGCTTCCTTGGCCACGACGGGTAAAGTTGCAAGGGTGATTTCAGCTTTGGCTTGTATATGTGCTTCAATCATTTCATTGAAATCCATCTGGTACAACTGGTCGCCCGACAAAATAAGCGCAAAATCAAACTCATAGTTCAGGAAATGCTGCATACACTGACGGACTGCATCGGCAGTCCCCTGAAACCAGGATTTGTTGTCAGGAGTCTGTTCGGCTGCCAGGATATCGACAAATGAATCGCTGAAAAAACTGAAATGGTACGTATTCTTTATGTGTTTATTTAAAGATGCCGAATTGAATTGGGTCAACACAAAAATCCGGTCGATATCAGAATTGATACAATTAGAAATGGGAATATCGACCAAACGGTATTTACCTGCAATGGGCACTGCTGGTTTTGATCTGTTTTCGGTCAGCGGGGATAATCGTGATCCCTGACCACCACCCAAGATAATTGCTAAAGTTCTCTTTTTCATAAGATTATATTTTAAGTGACTGGTACAATTCTACATATTCCAAAGCGGCCCTGTTCCACGAGTGGTCAATTTGCATGATTTGCTTGCGGATTTTTTTCATGGCTTTCGGATCTTTAAACAAGGTTTTTGCCCGCTGCATCGAATGGATTACATCGAAGGTCGAGCATTGATCGTGGCATATTCCAAATCCTTGGTCACCGATATCGGTGACCGTATCGCGCAGACCGCCAGTGCGCCGCACGATGGGTATCGTTCCATACCTGAGAGCGTACATCTGGTTCAGACCACAAGGTTCGACCCGCGAAGGCATCAGTAAAAAATCGGCCCCGGCATAAATCAGGTGCGAAAGTTTTTCGTTATAGCCAATGTGAGAGCAATAACTTCCCTTAAACATAGATTCAAGGTGAAGAAGGCCATGCTCAATATTTTTTTCTCCTGAACCTAAAATCAGGATGTTCTGTTCGCCAGGGTTAAACTTGGAAATACTATAAATGATATCGGGTAATACATCAGCGCCTTTTTCACCAACCAACCTGCCAATAAAAGTAAACAGCGGTTTTTCGGGATTCAGCCCAAATTGCCTGCAAAGAATTTCTTTGCTGGCTTTTTTGCCCTCATCAACGGTTTTCAGGCTGAATTTATGTTCCAGCATCGGATCGGTTTGCGGATTCCATACTTCCGCGTCAATGCCGTTTAATATGCCGTGAGACTTGCCGCGTTCGTGCCGCAGCAAATCTTCCATACCTTTCATCTCATAGCCGATTTCATCCAGATAACTTGGCGAAACCGTAGTAACGGCCCAGGCACATTTAATAGCTGATGCCAAAGGATTGATGAGATGATGCCATTCGACCAGACCGTTAAAATAGGAATGAAACGGTGGAAGAAAATGCAGTTTATCGAACCCAAACTGTCCCTGATATTGACCGTTATGAATGGTAAAAACCGATGGAACGTGTTCAAATTTGCTGTATTCACGTACTTTCGACATCATAAACGGAATGAACCCGGTTTGCTGGTCGTGGCAATGAACGACGTCAGGTGTTCCAATTCTCTGGTTCAGCCAGTTTAAAGCGGCAATCTGGAAAGTGATAAAGCGCTCGGTGTCGTCGTGGTAGGAGTATATATTCGGACGGTCGAACAATCCGGGAATGTCGATCAGATAAAGATCGAAACCCAGTTGGTTATTCAGAAGTTCAAGCACCTGAAAGTTGAAATTGGTGTGTCCGAGTCGTGCAATTCCTGAAAAAACAGGTGAAAACTCATGGGAGTGACTGAATTTGCTGTGATAAAAAGGCATGATGACCGATGCGGTGTGCCCCAACAGAATTTGATATTTAGGCAATGAGCCTACAACATCGGCTAAACCTCCCACCTTTGCAGCTGGGTAACACTCTGCACTAATGTGTATTATATCCATAATTCATTCATTCTGATTTATATGAAATGCCAGACGGCACTTGTTGATAAATATAAAAAAAATATTCAGAAATGAACAAAGAAGGTACTCTTTAACATGAAAAAGAATTTTCTACTTCCGGGCCAGCGAGAACAAAAACTCCAGTCCTCCTTCCGGCCTGTTTTTTACCGATATTTCGCCTTTATGGAGCAAGATTGCATTTTTAACGATCGATAAACCCAGACCGGTACCTCCTGTTTCGCGGGACCGGCCATAGTCAATCCGGTAGAAGCGTTCAAAAATCCGGGGCAGATGTTCTTCAGGTATCCCAACGCCGGTATCGGTAAACTGGAAGAAATAGTAATTTTCATCTTCCATGTATTTCCGGATGGAAATCTGCGTTTTAACACCGGCATAGTTGATCGAATTCTCAATCAGGTTCTGAAAAACAGAAAACAAAAGTGACTCATTGCCATTTACAATTACGTCATTTTCAACATCCACCGTGCAGTCCATTTCCCGGTCGGTCAAGCGGTTTTTGAGGTTTTCGATCACATCGCGGATAACAGGTTTGAGCACCAAAGTCTTGAACTCGAACAAGCCTCCTGCATCTTCAATGTTATTGAGCAGGGAAATATCGTTGAGAAGGTCGGTTAGCCGTTCCGACTGTGCAAATGCTTTTTCTAAAAAGTATTTTTGTTTTTCGGAAGGAATGTTCTGGTTGTTTAAGATCGTTTCCAAATATCCTTTGATGGATGCCAGCGGTGTCTTTAATTCGTGTGCAATATTGGAAGTGAGATGCTGTTTAAGTATTCGTTGTTTTTCAGGCCGGGTCACATCGCTGATCAGCACCTCAAAACTGCGGTCCAGGAAAATGATGCAACGGACCTGGAAAAATTTCTCCGATTTTTCGATGGTAAATTCCATTTGAGGAAGTTCCCTGGTTTGGGACTGTATGTCCATTTCCCGGTTTTGGCCAACAAACTCAACCACCTTCTGGAACTCAGGGATGGTAAAAATGTATTCTGCGGAAATGGTAGATTTGTCAGAAATGACATTAATGAATTGGATAAAATGACTGTTGGCCAGTATTTTGTGCTTCTCAGGCGAAAAAATTGAAATTCCTTCCTTAAGTACCTGCAAATGGCCGTACAGTTTTTCTCTTTCGCTGGTCAATTCATCCTTGGTGGTTTTCAGATTGTCATAAATCTGAATGATTTGTCTCCTGATCACCCCCAGTTCATCATCCTTAAAATTGACATCCATTTTGGAAATGTCTTCATTTTGGCCAGCTTTCAGGGCAAAATCTTTCAGTTTGGTAATAAACTCGCTTAAACGGCGCGTGGTATAGTGAAGCAAAAACCACATCATTAAGAAGAGCAACAGGATGAAAAAAAGAAACATGCGGCTGGCGTCGAGGAATTTTACGATGTCGATATTGTATACCTCAGCAGTACGGATGAAATATTTCCCGTAACTTTTGGCGTAATAATAAAACTTCTGATTGGTCGTAGCCGAAAGACGAATGCTCGATCCTTTCCCAGTCTTTAATGCTTTTTGGATTTCGGGCCGGGTGAGGTGATTTTCTACTTTCTGAAGGTCAGGAACGAAGCTGTCGTACAGAACTTTTCCGGTCATATCAATCACGGTTATCCGCGTGTTGGCATCGAATAGCAGACTTTTCAGAGTATCCAAAGATTTGAAATTATCTGTTTCGAATACCTTCCGACGTTCAATATACCGATGGGTGATTTCCGAAGTATGATCCATTACACTCTCGAGTTCGTCGATGCGGTACCTTTTCTCGCGATCATACTGATAAACCAGCACGGCCAGGGCAAAGATGGAAAAAACGACAAAGAAATTGATAAATATCCGCTTGCGAAAGGTCTGTTGAACTACTCTCATCTTATATTTTTGAATGTTTTATAAATTCAGAAAACAGGAAAAAGAAAACAGGAAAAGTATATTTCATTGAGCTGCTTTCCTTTTCCTTTTTCCTATTGATTTGTCCTAATTTTCAAAACAGTATCCATAACCCGACCTTCCTTTGATGAAATCGCCGAACACGCCAATCTTCTTCCGCAAACGGGCAATGTTCACGTCCACGTTCCGCTCGGTAACGATCACATCTTCACTCCAGATCCGGTCGAGTATTTCCTGGCGGCTCAGGTATTTTCCCTTATTCGTGACCAGCATCGTCAGAATTTCAAATTCCTTTCGGGTAAGAAGAACCGGCTCGTTTTCGATAGTGAGTGATTTTCGGCCCAAATCCAGCTCCAGGGTATCAATGGTGATCAGTTTCGATTTAATTTCAATTGTTTTGCCCCGGCGCACAACGGCCTTGATTCTCGCCACCAGTTCTTTGATTGAAAACGGTTTGCACATATAATCATCGGCACCCACATTAAAACCGGTCAGCATATCGTTTTCGGTTTCGCGCGCTGTCAGGAAAATGATCGGTACCGACAAGCCCAGGTCTTTCCGGATTTTATCGGCCAATTTGAAGCCAGACATTCCACCCATCATTACATCAAGCAGCAACAGGTCGAATTGTTCGAGCGGCTTGCTCAGCGCTTCTTCGCCCGAATAGGCCACTTCGATCTCGAACCCTTCACTTTCAAGATTGAACTGAAGGATTTCGCATAAATCCTTTTCGTCGTCGACCACGAGTATTTTTGTGTCTTTATTCATACTTATCTAAATACGTTTATGGCGAATATCCTTCCCTTCGGATGAATAGTAGGAAGCCTCCGCAATATTTGCTGAATGATCTGCAATCCGCTCAATAGCTGCAGCCAATTCTTTGATGTTGATAAAACTGATTAGAATTATCTTGTCTTCGGAAACCAGATTTGCCCGTTCTGCCACTTTTTTGAGCATTTTATGGTTGAATTCGTCTACCAGTGGTTCCGCTTTTAAGGTCCACATGGCCAGTTCCATATCCTGATTGATGAACGATAACATCGACCGCCGGGCCATATCAACGCTCAGGTCCATCATTTTCGACAAAAATCCCGAAAGGCTGCCATATACCTCCTGAGTCTCGATCTTTTTCATCAGCTTGATGATAGTGATGGCCAGATCTCCCATCCGTTCGAGACTAATGATAATGCGATAACAGGCAATTAACTTTCGCAACTCGGAGGCTACCGGTTGATAAAGGACAATTGAATTGATCACCTCTTCGGAAAGCTTTACCTCCAGCTTATTGATTTTTCTTTCATTCTTTTTGATTGATTCAAGCTGTTCTGCTTCAAACTGGAGCAAGCCTGAAGATATTAACTTCTTAACTTCATCAAGCTGACCAAGTACCAGATTGGCAAGTTTCTCATAATCAACAAGTATGTTTTTTATGGCTTCGTCTTTTTTTAAGGTCATACAGTTGTTCTTTTCTTTATTGTAATTGCTACTTCATTTTGTTTTTAACGGACAGAACTGACCGTAAAGGTATTTAATGTACTTATTTAAAGCGCCAGTCCAAGATACGGAAATATTATTATTGAAGGAAAGCATCCCCAAAATATTGAAAATATTCCTTTTTCAGCGATACAAAACTGTAGCTTAATAATTACAAAGCCATTACATCTTTGTTACAACTCTGTTAAAATACTCCGGAAATACCTAATAAGAAATATGCAGGCAGGTTTTTATTGATCTGTACCTTAGTAAAATGTGACTGGGAATACCTTGGATATTAAAGCAGATGCGATTACAAAACGATAAACAATCGATTATAAACAGGCAAAAATCGCCTTCTCACACAGCTTCGACAATGTTTTTGATGGAATAGAGTTTTTTCTATTACATCAAAAGTAATAATGCAGAAATTGCCGTGATGACAATGACAAACCCGCGATAGGTCCGTTCAGGAATAATCCGGACCATTTTGAACCCTAGAAATGCACCCAGCGCAATGGCCGGTAAGGTCATCAGATCGACAGCCAGGGTAGGCAGACTGATGTTGTTCCAGACAAACAGTTGAAGTGGGAACTTGGTGAAATTGATGATCATGAAAAACCAGGCCCCGGTACCAATGAAACTATTCTTTGGCAGGTGCATAGCCAGCAGATAGATGGCAAAAACCGGTCCTGCCACATTGCCGATCATGGTGGCAAAACCTCCCAGGATACCCATCGATGCTGCAAACCACCATTTGTCGGGGAAGAAATGGGTTCCTTTCCGCTTGTCCTGCCAGAGCATCAGCGCAATGCTCAGGAAAACCAGGACGGAAATCAGATTTTTGAATTGCTTGTCGTTGACGGAATTGCCCACCCAAAGTGCGATCAACAATCCAACCACTGCCCAGGGCAGAACTTTGATCAGGTGTGCCCAGTTGGCATGACGCCGGTAATAAGCAACTCCAAAAATATCAGCCATCATCAGGATGGGAAGCAAAACGCCGGTCGATTGTTTGGCGCCAAAAATAAATGCCAAAGCCGGAACCACAATCATGGAAACTCCCGGAACACCAACTTTCGACATGCCAATGAGCATTCCGCAAGCCAGGATGATAGTCCATTCAAATGCATTGATTGGCATAGAACCAAGTAATTCCATGATTTTATTTTTAGTAAAGCAATAAAAGTAACCGATTGGCTTTTCATTGCAATAAAGTGAAGTAAAATTTCGGATGCCTGTTTTCCGACTTCGGTCTTCCCTCTATTTCAAACTTATATTCGAATAATCCACCCGGTGTTCTCCGTATGTTTCTACAATCTGGCGCAGTTCTTCCAGAACATTTTCCATGGTTTCGGCCTGAAGCAAGCGGATACGATGTTCCCTGAAATTGGTCAACGTCGGAAAGTATCGGGCAAAATGGCGCCGCATCATTAAAATGCCACTGCGGACATTATCCTTCCATTCAACCGACATATTCAGCTGATCGCGAACGTTCTGAGCCACATCGGCCACCGTTGGGGGTGGAAGCAATTCACCGGTTTTCAGGTAATGTTTCACTTCTGAGAAAATCCATGGCCGGCCAATCGACCCACGGCCAATCATCAGGGCATCCACTCCGGTTTGGTCTAAAAATATTTTGGCTTTCTCCGGCCCGTTGATATCGCCATTCCCGATAATCGGGATTTTCATGCGCGGGTTGTTTTTCACCTCTGCAATCAGCGACCAGTCGGCTTCTCCGGAATAGATCTGACTACGAGTCCGGCCATGAATAGCCAGTGCTGCAATACCCGCATCCTGCAACCGTTCGGCAACCTCGACGATTATTTTACTGTTTTCGTCCCAGCCCAAACGGGTCTTTGCGGTAACCGGAATTTTTACGGCATTCACAACGGTTTCAGTCATCCGCTGCATTTTCTCCGGATCGAGCAGCATGGCAGCGCCAGCCCCGTGGCGAATGATTTTCTTCATCGGACAGCCGTAGTTGATGTCAATAAAATCGGGTTGTGATTCCTCGGCCACCTTGGCAGCTCCCACCATCGAATCAATATTGTGTCCGTAAATCTGGATGGCCACCGGCCGGTCGAAATCGAAAAGAGTCATTTTTTGTTTCGTCTTCTGAATATCGCGAATCAATGCTTCCGACGAAACAAACTCGGTATACATCACATCGGCGCCGTACTTTTTGCACATATACCGAAACGATTTATACGTCACATCCTCCATGGGCGCCAGAAACAGCGGCATTTCCCCTAAATCAATATTTCCGATTTTCATGAATCTGTAAACTTAACGCAACTAAAACCTCAGCTTTCCCGTCTTAGTTCAAATGAATGACAAAACTATGAAACTTCTGCCGGCTCTAAAATATATCCTGATTATTTTCCTGTTCTCAGGAATGGCCTGCGAAAAAACGGTTCCCGAGCCAACATTCATTATCGGCAAGGAATCTGAATTTCGGATCCATCAGCTTTACAATTCGAGCGATGGGAAATGTACCCTGCTGATTACTGAAATTGCTGATTCGCGATGTCCGGAAGGTGCAATGTGTATTTGGCAGGGAGAACTGAGCCTGAAAGGTGAATGGACAGAAAGCAATACCAAAACCTCCATCGAAATACATTCGGTCTTGAAAGACCTGCAGAAACAGCCAGCTGGAATTACCATCCAGATCGTCGATGCCAAACCAACTCCAAAGGTCGGGATTGAATCAAAACCGAATGATTTGGTGATTACCTTGCTGATCAAGAGGAATTAAGCTACTTAATTTTCATTTTTAGATCAATCAGTTTCATCACATTCTCAAGATCTTCGTCCGAACCTATGATGACTGTAACACAGCGGCTATGGTTAAACGGTTTGGCATTCCGGTATTCTTCTTTAATGTGTTCAGGAAGGTCACTGGATTCAATCATCGGAATTGCTTTTTCGCTCAGCCAAAAACTTACCCGGAAAGTATCTTTCTGAATTCCAATCCAGTAAATCGTATTTTTCTTCCGGAGGGCACGATGCAGCCAAACTTTTCCATCATTGTAAAACCGCCATTCTTCGGAGATGTCGAAATGATTTTCATAGAGATAATCGACCATCTTTTCCCAGTACACGCTATTCTCTCCAATGATCGAATAAATCAGTTCATCAGTTGGCTGAACATTTGGGTCGGTTAAAACAATGGGTTCCATAAGTTTTGGATTTGAGTGTGGTTTTTCAAAAGCCTGACTAAGTTACGAAGTTTCTTGTGGCAAAAAAAAATCCCTGTCAACTTTTGGCTGACAGGGATTTCCTTGAACGTATTTTAACTTACAGTATGAGCATCGCATCGCCATAGGTTCCGAAACGGTATTTCTCGGCAATTGCTTCTTTATAAGCCCGCATTAAATTGTCGTATCCGGCAAAACCGGCGGCCATCATCAGCAGGGTTGAAAGCGGTAAATGGAAGTTCGTAATCATCCGGTTGGCCACGCTGAATTCATAGGGCGGGAAAATGAATTTGTTGGTCCAGCCCTCAAAAGGTTTCATGTGCCCCTGGGTCGAAACCGAACTTTCGATGGTGCGCATTACCGTGGTGCCCACCGCGCAAATATTTTTCCGGGCATCGCGTGCATTATTTACGATTTCACAGGCTTCTTCCGAAATCCAGATTTGTTCCGAATCCATTTTATGTTTGGTCAAATCTTCCACATCCACACTCCGGAAGTTTCCTAAACCAACATGCAGGGTAACATAACTAAAATGAACTCCGGCAATTTCGAGGCGTTTCATCAGCTCGCGGCTGAAATGGAGTCCGGCAGTCGGAGCAGCCACGGCGCCTTCGTGTTTGGCAAAGATGGTTTGGTACCGGTCTTTATCGTCGGCATTCACGGCACGTTTGATAAATTTAGGAAGCGGTGTTTCACCCAATCCGTAAAGAGTTTTCTTGAACTCCTCGTAGGGTCCGTCGAACAAAAAACGCAAGGTGCGGCCACGCGAGGTGGTATTGTCGATGACTTCAGCCACCAGCAAGTCATTTTCACCAAAATAGAGCTTGTTGCCAATACGGATTTTGCGGGCCGGATCGACCAACACGTCCCAAAGGCGTTGTTCGCGGTTCAGTTCACGAAGCAGAAAAACTTCGATTTCAGCGCCGGTTTTTTCCTTGTTCCCGTATAAACGGGCAGGAAATACCTTGGTATCATTGAAAATAAATACGTCCTGATCGCCAAAGTAATCGACTATATCTTTAAAAACCCGGTGTTCAATTGCACCGGTGGTGCGGTTCAAAACCAATAGTTTTGACTCATCCCGGTTTGTGGCCGGATGTAAGGCAATTAATTCTTCAGGTAAATCGTATTTAAACTTCGATAGTTTCATATTCTTCGTGTTAATTTCGTTAATTCCAAATAATCATCATTTATGGGCACGCTATCAGATTGTATGTCAGAAGGGTATTGTAAACTTCCTGTTTTCAACCGGGTGAATCTGTTTTAAATTTTGCCATGAAATCATCCAGACTCCAGGCATCATCCAAATGCAAATTTCCAATTCTTGTCCGGCACAAACCCGCCAGATATGCTCCGGTTTCAAGAGCACTACCCAAATCCCGTGCCAATGACCGGATGTAGGTCCCTTTACTGCAAACAACTCTTAATACGATCTCTTCTTTCGAAAAGTTAAGCAATTCCAATTCTGAAATGGTGATCTTTTTTGCCTGAAGAACCATATCTGAACCTTTCCGGGCATGTTCGTAGGCACGTTTGCCTTCGATTTTTACCGCACTAAACAAGGGCGGTATCTGATCAATTTCGCCTATAAATGTTGACAGTGTTTCGTTAACAAGTTCCGGAGAAAGATGATCGGTCGGAAAAAATTCATTTTCAGCAGTTTCCCGGTCGTACGATGGGGTGGTGGCACCCAGCCTGATCGTCGCGATATATTCTTTCTCTTTGGCCTGAATCTGATCAATATTCTTGGTTTCCTTTCCTGTACAGACAATCATCAGTCCGGTTGCTTTTGGATCGAGTGTTCCGGCATGACCCACTTTCAACTTCTTTACACAGGTTTGCCTGCAAAGAAAATTTCGTAATTTCCGGACAAGATCAAAGGATGTCCAATCCAATTCCTTATCAAAAAGGAGAATCTCCCCTTTCTGAAAATCAAACTCCTCCAGGGATTTTCCCATCCTTCAATGCTATATAATAAGTGATTGGAAATCTGAATGTTATTTTTCAGATTTAGGCTTTTTCATGATGGCATAAATTTCGAATAGAAAGCCAAAAAGGACCACCATAGGTGCCAAAGTAATCCGGCGGAAGCTAAAAACTTCAGGATTAAACACTTTCGGATCACTGGCCTTTCCTCCGACCATGAGCATAAAACCAAAAACGATGATCACAAAACCTACAACCAGTAACTTCAGGTTTTCTTTACCGAGGGCAAAGCCTTCCATATTTTCAAAATATTTTTTTGCCATTGTATGAAAATTTTTGCAAAGTTAGCCGAAAAGTTTAAAGATCAAAGATTACACCTTGAATGTTAATAGAATAACTCATCAAATTTTAGCCGGATGAATTTATTGACGGCAAAATAGGTTGAACCCCATGAAATCATTACTCCGAAAAGTAAGTCAGCGAAAAAAACAAGTCCAAATATCTTGAAGTCGTTCAGGTCAATAATCCCGGTAAGTTCCGATGAATAGGAAATCATCAGGATAAAAAGCAGACAATTGGCTGCCAGAGCCCCGATGATCCCATATTTTATGCTTCGTTTGACAAAAGGCGCACGAATAAAACTATCGGTAGCACCAACAAGCAGCATGGTATTGATGATGAACCGCTGTGAATAGATCGATATCCGGATGGTATTGTTGATCAAGGCAGAGAAAATAAACAGGAGCAGGCCTGAAAAGAAAATCAGGACAATGCCTATTTTTTTAACATTTTCGTTTATGATGCTGACAATATCCCGCTGAAACATGACTTCCTTTACCTGTGGAAACTCCATGAATTTCTTCTCCAGAAGGCTCAGTTTTTCGGGAGTGGCAAAGTCGGCGTAAAGTTTTACGTCGATCGACGAAAGCAATGGATTGTAGCCCAGAAAACCTGTAAAATCTTCACCTAAATCTTTTTTCAATTTTTCAGCGGCAGTTTCCTTGTCAATATATTCCGACGACTTCACAAAATTGGATGCCTTCAGGGAAGCTTGCAGGTCGGCCACATCTTTTTCCTGAATGTCATCTTTCAGGACCAGCGTCACCCCAATGTTTTCGCGAACATATTTGGCAAGCCGTTCAGCGTTGAGCAAAACCACTCCCAGCATACCAATCAGGAACAACACCATCGAAATGCTGACGGTTGTGGTCAGGTAGGATTTAAAAATCCGACGGTTGAGCTTCTGTTGCTTTGGTTTGCCTGCCATCCTGATTTATTTTTTTGATTTGAACTGATAGAAAAAATATCCGCCAATAGCCAAAAGCAGCAAGATTGAGCTGGCCATCGAAACCTTGTTTCCGAAGTAATACGATTGGGGTTCGAACTTAAACTCAATCTGGTGTTTTCCGGAAGGGATTACCATCGCCCGAAGAACGTAGTCGGCCTGAAAATGTGCGCTTTCTTTTCCATCGATGAAACTCTTCCAGCCTTTCGGATAATAGATTTCAGAGAAAACAGCCAGTTGGGGGCCGCTGTTCACGGTGGCCTCATATTTCAGGTAATTGGGTTTGTATTCGGTCAGGATAATTTGCCCATCTCCCGAACCGGTTTTAAAACCTTCCAATCCGTTCTCAAAGCTTTTATTGACGATGGCGGTCGATTTTGGGTTGAAGTTCTTCAGCGAACTTACTTCTTCGTCAGCTTTGGTTACCAGTTTGACTTCTTTCACCAGCCAGGCATTTCCCAAAGCATGCGAATTGGCCAGTGGAGGGCTGTTCACGTCATAAATAAAGTATTTGGTGTTGAGCATGTTAATTACCGGCAGAAAATTCATCAACGAATCAACCGAATTGGGCTTTTTAAATCCGCCTATTAAAGTTTGCATTTCAGGCTGAATATCATACGAGAACAATTCGTTGTATCGTTTCATCTTTGCTCCGTGGTAGCCGCCAATTGATTTATGAAAATACGATGTTCGGGCATCAGCCATAGGATTCTGAAGATTGAGAACGCGGTAATACAAATCTTTATCTTTCTTAATTTCCTTATCAACAGGCATTTCCTGGAGCAATGCAGATGCTTGTTTTTTCGTAGTAAAATTATCGTTGTTGAAGTATTTTTTGTCTACTGGCCACATATCTACCACAACAAGCCCAACCCATAAAATGAGGGCATATTGAGCTTTGATTTTGTTGTTCCAATAGGCCCACAAGCCGCCTGCCGCAGCCGTCACGAAAAGGAAGGTGCGGAAAGCATCAATCTGAAGTGCACTTTTCCGGTCGGCAATCAAGGCATCAATCAGTTGTTGCGGCCATCCCATTTGTGCATATTGGGCATCGGTGCTTCCGGAGAAAGCACCGGCCATGCCTGGAAGAATTGCAAAAATCAATGCCAGTCCACCTGTAATTCCGAAGGCATATTTCAGGCCTTTCATGAATTCGGCATCGGTGATTTTTCGCAGATAAACTTCACGAATGGCCAGCACTCCCAGCAATGCCATGGCAAACTGCTCGATGACAATGATGTTTTTAACATCCCTGAATTTGTTGTACCCGGGAAAATAATTGAGCATGAGGTCGGTCAGAATGGAGAAATTCTTCCCGAGAGAAAGCAGCAGCGAAAAAGCAAAAACGGCTACCAGCCACCACTTGTCCTTCCCTTTTACCAGAAATATTCCCAATACAAACAGAAAACACAAAACTGCTCCAAAATAGAAAGGTGCGCCTGAAATCGGCTGACTTCCCCAATACATGGGCATTCCGCTTTCAACCATTTTTTTTGCCGGAGCGGCGCCCTGTGATTCGGCAATAAATTTATAGGTTTCGGAACTTGTGCTTAACGGCTCGCTCATGCCACCGCCTTTGAAACGCGGAATAAATGCGGTCATAGCTTCCCCCAGGTCATAACTGTATTCAAGAATATAGGACTGTTCGAGTCCGCTTGATTTATTTTCATTGTTCAGGCTTAATTCCGACTGTCCACGCATTGAATACTTGCCGTATTCATACGTGGTATATAATCTTGAAAAATTGGTTCCCACTGCCAATAGAACAGCCACCATCAGAAATGCGGCAGTTTTGGCAAAATCGGGAAGTGTTTTTTCCTGAATTGCAAAAACAAGGTAGGTAATTCCAAGGATCAGGACCAGGATGGCCACGTAATATGTCATTTGCAGGTGATTCGCACTGAGCATCAGTGACAATCCCAGACAGGCGATGAGGCTTCCGGAGATTTTATTTTTCTTGAAAGCTACCAGAATACCTGCTACAATAAGGGAAATGTAAGTTAGCGCATGAGCCTTAGTGAAATGTCCTGTAGCCATCACCGCAAAATTGAAGGTCATGAGTCCGTAGGCTAAACTGGCAGCAAAGGCCGTCCAGATGCCAATATCAAGGAGAATACACAAAACAAAGAAAAACAGAAAACTGAACGAAAGGACAATTACCGGTGTTGAAATAGAGGTAATTGATTTTTGAACCTTCGAGAGTATCTCACCCGAATATATGGTTGATATCAGGTAAGCAGGCATTCCGGAGAACATATTGTTCGACCAAAGCGCTTCTTTCCCGGTGGCATTACGGTAATCCACAATTTCTTTTGACATACCCATAAATTGACCATCTGAACTTTGCAGCTTTTTGCCTTCCAGAACCGGTGAGAAATAAATAACGCTGATCACCAGAAACAACACAACAGCAAGTACATACGGGCCTGATTTGCGAAGGAGATTTTTTGTATCCATATTATTAACAGGTGTAATTTTATAATTCGTATTTTCGTGCGGAGCAAAAATAAACCTTTTTAAGTCAATAACTAAATTAAATGGGCGTAATTAAACGACAAACAATCAAGGGTTCCATATACTCCTATCTGGGTGTTGCCATTGGTTTTCTGGTCACCATTATATCTATCAAGCTTTTTTCATCGGCTCAAATCGGGCTTACTGCAATTTTGATTGCAGCTTCCGGAATCTATTCCCAATTCTCGACACTGGGTTTCACAAAAGTCATTGAACGCCTGTTTCCGTATTTCAGGGATTCAAATAACAAACACAATGGCTTTCTATTCCTGACCATTGCAGTGGGTATGATTGGTTTTGTGCTTTCGTTTATTTCGTTCCTGATTCTGAAACCCTATATTATTGCAAACAACATTCAGAAATCGCCGCTCCTGGTGGAGTATATCTGGTATCTGGTTCCGCTTATCTTCTTCCGGATGTTTTCGCTGATGCTCGATACCTATAACAAAATGCTGTTCGATGCCACTACCGGTACCATTTTAAGCGATTTTGTCTACCGTGTCGGAACTCTTTTATTGCTGGGCGCATTTTTCCTGAATTGGATCAATTTTCCTCAATTCATTTTCGGGTTTGTGGTGTTTTTGAGTTTTCCGGCGATTTATCTGGCTGGATTGCTCATTTACAGGAAGCAATTCAATTTCCAACCGAAACTTGAATTCATCCAGGCTCCACTCCGGAAGGAAATGCTTGGTCTTTCTTTATTCGGAATTATTGGCGGGGTGAGCAGTGTCGCACTCAAGCAGATCGACACGATCATGCTGAACAAGTATACCAACCTTTCCATGACAGGTATCTATTCTATCCTTTTCTATTTTGGAACCGTCATCCTGATTCCCAGTGTTGCGCTCGGGAAAATCTCTTCCACGATTATTGCGGAGGCCTGGAAAAACAAGGATCTGCCCACCATCGAAGATATTTATTACAAGAGCAGTATCAATCAGTTGTTCGTTAGCCTGTTGCTTTTTATCCTCATTGTAACCAACCTGCACAATGTATTCCACCTTTTAGGACCGGATTACGTGGGCACCGACTGGGTGATCATCCTCATTTCGCTGTCTAACCTGATTGTGGCTTCCACAGGGTCGAGCGTCCAGATTATCGGAACCTCGCACAAGTACAAAATTCAGACTTATTCGCTGGGATTGCTGGTGGTTTTGGTCATCATTTTTTACTCTATTTTCATCCCGCTTTGGGGAATGAACGGTGCGGCTCTGGGTTCTTTGTTGTCGGTTGCCGGCGCGTCGCTGTTGCGCGTTTTTTATCTGCACCGGAATATGAAATTGTTTCCATACCGGTTGACTCACTTGAAATGTATGGCTATCGGGGTCCTGACTTTTGGCCTTGTGAAAATTGTACCGGTAATGAGCAATTATTTTATTGATTTAATGATCCGGTGTTTGATAGTCAGCGTGGTGTTTATTGGCTTGTGCTTCCAGTTTCAGGTTTCAAAAGAGATGAACCAGATTGTACTTAAAACCTTTAGATTTGTGCTTCGCCGAAAGTAGTAAATTGGATTTCGCAGCCTGAAACATATCCGGTTCATTCTGAATTTGAGTGAATTGCAGTTGGAGAGTTGAATTAAAGATTTTTCCTGTCCAATTCGAGTATACTTTTTGCTTCCACAATCCTTTCTTTTACCAGATCGTTCAGTTCATCCGCACTCATTCCTTCAGGATAAACGGCTGGCAGAAACCGGATGGTGATTTTTTCTCCGGCTTTTATCCGTCTGGCTCCCGACGACATGGCTGCAAAAGCTCCGCTAATGGCAACGGGAATAATCGGTACTTTGAGTTCAATACTTAAAAGGACATACGTTTTCTTAAACGATCCCATTTCTCCGTTCAGAGTGCGTGTTCCCTCCGGAAAAATCAAAATCTTTTTGCCTTGCTTGATCACCTCTGCCATTTTTTGAATGGAATTTTTCAGGTCATTTGAAATGTCCATCACGATCACATTGCTGTTGCTCGCCACAGCCCTGCGCGCCCAGCTGTTCACATGGTCTTTTTTGGCATACGAAAAGGTATTTTTCAAGGTGGCTTTGTCGAGGTACGAGAGCACCAGGAACGGGTCCAATTTGCTTTCGTGATTGGGGGCAATGAAACATGCTCCTTCAGGAATATTCTCCATTCCATGAGCTTCAATCCTGAAAAACAAACGGAAAAAGCTCCGGACAAAATTGACAATCGGATTGAGCAAAACGGAAGATTTTGGCAGAATCACATCCGAAGTTTCTTTCAGATCGCCCGCCCAGCTTGATTCCTGTTCTGTTTTATGGAAAAGCTTGTTGTGCTGGATGTATTCCGCAATTTTCCGGATCGAAGGAAATTTCAGCAATTGTTCCTCGTTGAATCTGATTCCGAAGCTTTTTTCGATATAATCGATGAGGCTCAATTTGCTGAGCGAATCCATCGAAATATCGAATACCAGGTGGTGATCAGGCAAAATATCCATATCTACCTGACTCTCAATAAACGTTTTAATCGCATGATACTCCACCGTGGTTGGTTCGTCTGAAACAGATTTTTTTTGTTCTTTTTGTTCAAGCAGTTCAGCAAATTTGAATCGCTGAAGTTTGGAAAGTCGGGTACGGGGCAATTCCGATTTCACCAGGGTGAACTTCATGATCCGTTTATAAGAACTCATTTGAGCATTGAACGGAGATATAATTTCATCGCGGAAATACTGATTGATATCTTCGATTCCCATTCCGGAGAGATAGGAAAGATCTGGAAAAATCACCGCATGAAGCATTTCGTTGTGAAAGAAAACACCTGCTTCCTTGATGGCAGGCGAAAATCCGTCCAGCTTCATTTCCAGTTCAACCGGATTGATATTTTTACCGTTGGGCAATATAATAATTTCCTTTTTCCGTCCGGTAATATATAGGAATCCATCCTTGTCGAGACGCCCCAAATCACCGGTGTGCAGCCAGCCGTCGATGATCACTTCGGCGGTTTCTTCGGGCCGGTTGTAATAACCTTTCATAATGCTCGGGCCTTTGGCAACAATTTCGCCATCGCGTATTTCAACCGTAAGTCCGGTCAATGCCTCACCGGTTGAACCGATTTTGACTTTTCCCGGACGAGGAAAAGTGATCATGGGCGCAGCTTCGGTCATACCAAAACCTTCCAGGATATCGAAACCAATGCCATAGAAAAATGTGCCGACTTCCGTGTTCAGGGCAGCTCCTCCGGCAATCATAAACTGAAGGTGACCTCCAAATCCCTGATGGACTTTTTTGAAAATGGTTTTTCCCAGTTTCCGGTTTCCGGTAGTTAAAACCAGCCATAAAAGGGCTTTCGCAACCACACTTTTTTCAATTTTTGCCTTGATGCCGCGGTACATGAGTTCGTATAAACGAGGCACTCCCAGAAAAACGCCCACTTCATTATCGGCAAAAGTTTTCATGAGGTCGGCCGATTGCATGGAGGGAACTACCACCACAGTGCTTCCCACGAAAAGAGGTGTGAGTAATGAGCCAACCAGCGGGAAAACATGGTGAAGGGGTAAGAAAATCATCACCTGTCGTTCAGGAGTGAAAATTTTACTATCGATCACAGCCCTCATGTTTTCATGAATGTTGGTGTACGAAAGCATTACCCCTTTTGGACTTCCGGTTGTGCCAGAGGTATAAATGATTACTGCAGTGGTTTCATTGTCTTCAGGTCCAATCCATTGACATTCCGGAATGTTTTCATCCGGAAGAATGTCTTCAAAAATCAGGATTTCGGGTTTGTGACTGATTTTATGATCGATCTTGTCGATAGCTTCCTGCATGGCGGCACTGATGAACAGCAATTCGGGCTGGCAATCGTCGATGATATAGGCTACATCCTCAGTCGAAGCCAGGAAATCAATCGGAATAGCAATGCAATTATTTTTCAGGACAGCATAAAAGGCGAATATCCAGGCCGGACTGTTTTCGGCATAAATGGCTACTTTGGTATATGCTTTATTTTCAAATAGAAGGGAGTACTGCTGAACATGCTGCAGAAATTGGTTGTATGTGATGGCTCCCTGAGAAGTAATCAGGGCTTTTTTATCGGGATATGACCGGTTGATAATGGCGTTCACCATGTCTAAGTTAGTTTTTAATGAAAACTTAAAAAACGGAAAAAAGTTTCATTTGAGTTGAAAAACAGATCTTATTTCATTCTATTCCAGATCTGTTATCGGTTATTTTCTTTACAAAGAAAGTAATTCCTCGGGAAAAGGAGAATTCTCTGATAAACTGAACCTGATGTTAGAGTATGGAGTTTGATGGAAAGTCCGGGCCTGGGCGACTGATCTGTTTGGGAACAAGGAGGAGAATTCATCCCGGGTTAATTCAAATTGAAAAGTGAACTGGAAAATGAACCTGCCCGCAAGAGAATATCCATCCATAGAATAAGTTGCAGAAATAGTCAGTCGAGATGCTGAATATTTTGTTCTTCCGCGCAGCCAAAAAGAACCCGGAAAGACAAGCGAACCGGGTGTTTTGATTAGAAGCTTAATTTTCTCTTCGAACGTTTATAAATATAGCCCAGGTTTAAAACGATCGATAATCCAGTCAAAAATCCGGCAATAAAATCGAGTCCGTCATTTTCAGGAAGAAATCTTTCGATCAGGATGGCCACAGCAAGAAGAATTAATCCAAGCGGCCACTCCAGGATTTGTTTGTATTTCATGATCCAAGGTTTATTTTTTTGCTCTAAAAAGTTCTTTTTCGTCTACTTTTTTAACAACCGAGCTGTCGTTGAGCAGTTTGTTGATCGCATTGAAAGGTGCCACCACAATTTCGTCGCCCGCCTTTAAGCCTTCTTTGATTTCGATGTTCTGGCTATCCTGGATACCGGTTTTCACAGCTTGTTTTTTCACTTTTCCGTCTTTATATACGAACACGACCTCCACCTTTTTGTCTTCAGGCGATTTTGCTCCCTGCTTGGTTACCGCAGCGTTTTCATCTTCCGGTTTGTCTGCATTCTCCTTCTTTTCTTCCGGTTTTTTGTTGTCGACCAAAGAACGGGTGGTAACTGCCTGAATCGGTACAGAAATGACATTTTTCCGGGTTTCTGTTTGGATATCAACCGTTGCCGACATCCCGGGGCGGAAAGGATATTTTTCTCCCTTGGTGCTGTCAATTAAATCTTTATAAGATTCTTCGAGTAAAAGAATTTTTACGTTAAAATTGGTAACCTGATCCGTTGAGCCGCCTACCACAGTTGCCGAATTCGCAATTTCGGTCACAATTCCCTTAAATTTCCGGCCCAGATAAGCATCCACTTCCACCAATGCGGTATCTTTCAGATTTACCCTGACAATGTCGTTCTCGTTCACATCCACTTTCACTTCCATCAGGTGGAGATTGGCAATGACCATAGTCTCAGTTCCGGCGTACATGTTGGTTCCCACCACGCGTTCGCCTTTTTCAACATTCAGGCGTGCCACGGTTCCGTCCATCGGGGCATAAATCTTGGTTTTAACCAGTTGTTCCTGTGCCTCGGCAACCGAAGCTTCAGCCGATCGTACAGCAAATTCTGCAGCTTTGACCTCTGATTGGGCAACCTTGTATGAAGCCTGTGCCGTTTCGAAATCCGAAACCGGTATGGCGTCTTGTTTGAACAAGGCATTTGAACGTTTGAATGCCATATCGCTCTCAATCAAACGGGCATCGGCCTGGGCAAGCCGCGCCTGCGACGAACTTAAACTGGCAAGTGCCCGGTTATAGGCTTGTATGTACATGTCGGGTTTGATGACCATTAGAAGCTCACCTTTCTTTACCTCATTGCCTTCTTTAATCTGCATTTCAATGATTTCGCCGGAAACATCAGGACTGATTTTAACCTCGGTTTCAGGCTGAACTTTGCCATTTGCAGTGATTAGTTCGGTAATTGTCTTGCTTTCAACGATTTTAGTGGCGACCGAAATTTGATAGTCTTTCCCAAACCAGCCCATTTTTTTGCCTGCGACCAAAACAATGATGATAATGACAACCAATCCAATGGCATAAGGTAGCAGTCTATTCGATTTTTTCTTCATCTGAATTCGATTTTGAAATATAAGTATAGGATCAGTTTTTAAAATTACAACATTTCTTTCAAAAACATTCGTCCTGTTCCGGTGTTATCTGTTTCTGTGGATAATTAAGTTCACTTTTCGATACAACTTCCTTCTGGAATTTTTTTAACAAATACCCAAGTTTAATGAATCAATCCAATTTGAATATTGAAAAACCGGTAACTGGAATGGATATTCAGGAAATGCCATTCGTGTTATTCCTTAATAATTTAAAAGCACGAATGAAGAATGTTTTTCATGTTCGTGCCGATATCGATCAGATAGCTGTTAGCCGTGGGATGCCCCCGTTCGTGATGCGCGAAATTATGAGTTTAAACCCGCTGGCTGTTGGAATACCTGCCGAATATGGCGGAAGAGGCTGTGTAGTGGGTGAAAGTATTGCTTTACTGGCTGCGGCTTCCTACGAATCGCTGGCATTGTCGCTCACCTTCGGAATTAACTCTGCATTGTTTCTGCAACCGGTTGCCAAATATGCACAGGAAGATGCCAAAGCTGGGATTTTCAATCGCTTCCTGAACCAGCAAAATATGGGAGGACTGATGATTACCGAACCTGGATTTGGAAGCGACGCATTGAACATGCAAACTTCGTTTCAGGAGAAAAACGGCAAATATCACCTTCAGGGTACCAAACATTGGGCCGGTCTCACAGGCTGGGCCGAATTCTGGTTGCTGACTGCCCGTGAAATGAGTCATTCAGGTGATCTGAAACGGGACATCGATTTTTTTATCTGCGACGTCAATAGTCCGGGGCAACAGATCGTTGTCGAAGAATTTTACGAAAACCTGGGTCTTTACCAGATTCCTTATGGTCGGAACCGGCTGGATGTGGAGATTCCGAAAGTTCAGAAACTGGTGCCCGAAACCACTGGTGTTAAAATGATGCTCGATCTGCTTCACCGAAGCCGGATGCAATTCCCGGGCATGGCCATGGGTTTTGTACAGCGCCTGCTCGACGAATCGATTGCCCATGCCAACCAGCGTCAAGTTGGAGGCAGATCGCTTTTTACCTACGATCAGGTGCAGCAACGCCTGTCGAAATTGCAGGCTTCGTATACCATATGCTCGGCCATGTGCGCCAACAGCAGCGAGAAAGCCGGCATCGAAAACGATTTGTCGCTCATCGGTTTTGAAGCCAATTCGGTAAAAAGTGTGGTTACCGACCTAATGCAGGAGGCGGCTCAATCGGCGACCCAGCTGGTTGGCGCACAGGCATACAAATTAAACCATATTGCCGGAAGGGGTATTACCGACAGCCGTCCATTCCAGATTTTTGAAGGTTCGAACGATATTCTGTATGCGCAAATCTCGGAAAGTCTGGTCAAAATGATGAAGAAGACCAAAGAAAGCAATCTGTTTCAATTCCTGAAGAACTTTGATTTGACTTCTAAATCGGCAGCATTCCTGAAAGAAATGTTTGATTTCGAACTGGATATGAATTTACCGCAACGCAAAATGGTCGAATTGGGTCAGGTACTCGGGAGGGTCGTCTCCTTCGAAATGGTGATCAAACTGGGCGAAAAGGGATTCCGGAGCGATCTGATCAGCAATGGCCTTTCGATGTTAAATCAGGAAATAACTTCGCTGATGAGTAGTTTTAAACATGAAAATGCGACCTTTGTCGTCGAAGATTATCTGGATCAGAGTTCCTGGTTAAATTTCGCACCTGTTTAGAACGAAAACCATTTTTGATGAAATACTATGCGTATGTGATTTATTCGCCTTCAACCGGTGATTTCTACTATGGCTATTTTAATGACCTTGAAAAGGTGATTGAAATGCATAATGCTGACCAGATTGCCCCCACCAAAGGGAAAGGCCCGTGGACACTGATGTTTTCGGAAAGCTACGATAACCGGATGAGGGCAATCCGTCAATCCAGTTTTTACCGCTCGGTAAAGGGTCAGCGGTTTATGAAAAAAATGCTGAATTTCTGACCGGAATCGCCAGGAATTTCCACCAAAGTAATGATTCATCAACAACCGAATGTTAATAAATAATTGATTGATCTACACGGATTTGATCATTATGTATTCGATCTTTTGTAATTTTGTAACAAATTTAACTCGTCAATATCATGAAAAGAATCATTTTAGCAGCAATTACACTGGCTCTGCTTACGGGCGGATGTAAAGTATTTAAATCGTCTAAGAAAAGCGAGGCAGCTCCTAAAACTGAAACTGCTGCTGAAACGAAAGTATTTTCGGTGCCAGCTCCAAAACAAGCCGTTCGCAAGAACCCGACCTCGGATGTGATGTACGAAACAGCCGATCAAGGTGTTCCTTCCGACAGCAAACCGGTTTCGGCTCGAAGCGAGAAATTTACCATGTCGACCGAAGATCAGGCTGCATATGGAAATAAAAATTTCTTTGTAATTGTGGGAAGTTTCAGCAGCAACGAAAATGCGAATAAATTCAAACAGGATTTAACCAAGCAAGGATTTAAACCAATCATTCTTCACAGCGAAACCGGTAACTTCCGGGTTTGTGTCGACACCTTCACCGACGAAGCTGCCGCCAGAAGCCGCGTTCAGAAAATCAGAACTGAATTCCCCAAATATGCCGACAGTTGGCTCTTGATTAAAAAATAGAATATTCCGGATAAATGTTGAAAAGGACGCTGAAAGGCGTCCTTTTTTTGCTTTATATCGTAAATGACCATAAACTTAACATGGAACCAAGATGTTGATGTTACAACAAAAATCCTGAAATTTATCCCTAACTATGCGTGAGCTTCCTGTTTCGCATACAAATGGGCATCGATAAAAAAGCCACAACAAATTTGGTGATGAGGGAAAAGTATCCATTCCGTGCAAACCACCTTGGTCGGGAAATACGACTGCTTATTATATTTCTTGTGATTGTTAGTCATGGCTTTGCGCAGACGACTACAGTTCATGGAAAAGTGACCGACCAGATAACAGGCAAACCAATACCTTATGTGACGGTTGTTTTTAAAAACTCGCTGAAAGGTGCAACCACCGATACCCTTGGCTTGTATAAACTTTCGACCAAAGAGTATGTCGATTCAATCCAGTTTTCAGCCGTTACTTACCTCAGCAAAACTCATTTCATTCATACAGGAAAAACGAGCGAACTGAATATTTCGTTGAAACCAGACACCATCAATCTTTCGGAAGTAAAAGTTTTGGCGGATGAAGGACCGGTGCGACGGCTTCTGAAAGAGATGATCGACCGTAAAAATAAGAACAATCCCGAAAAATATCCCCGTTATGCTTTCCGGAAATATACCAAATGGGAATGCCATTTGAGCAATATCACCAATGAGATGATCCGGTCCAAAGCCTTCCGGAAGAATGAGTCCGTTTTCAAGACCAACAGCGACAGTTCCCGGTTTCTGCCACTCTATTTTTCCGAACAACTGGTTTACAACGAAATTCAACGAAACCCGCGCAAAGAAAAATCGACAGTGCTGGCTGACCGGACTTCCGGAGTGAGCGTGCTCGACAAATATGAGATTTCGGGCTACACCAGCGCGCTGGATATGGAAATGAATTTCTACAACAATTTCATCTACCTGTTTTCGCAGAATTTTGTTAGTCCGCTGGCCGATAACGGATGGTTTTACTATAAATACTTTTTGGCTGACAGCACGATACAAAACGGACAGAAAAAGTATCGGATCGATTTTTTCCCGCGACGGGTCGGCGACAATGTTTTCAAAGGTTATATGGTAACCGAAACAAAAGATTATTCGCTGCTCGAAGTGGATGGAACGCTGGCCAACACCAACTACCTTAATTTCCTGAAAAGTATGCGGTTGAAGAGCAATTACCAACTGGTAAATGATTCGATTCCCTTTTTCCGAAGGAACCAGATTGATGCGGTTTTTAACTATATCCCCGGGAAAAGCAACCTTGTTAAAAATCCAGTCAGCTTGTATTTCACTCAGTCGGCAGTGATCGACAGTGTTACAGTCAATCAGTCCGAAAATGTGCAACTCAGGAACAAAAACAGTCCTTACGAAACCATCCAACTTCCTGAAGCGAAAAAACGCGATGCAGAATACTGGAACAGCAAACGACTCGAAGGACTCAGTCCCCGAGAGATGGGAATCTCAGCCACGATCGATTCGGTAAACCGGATTCAGACCGTCAAATTGATCGACAATATAGCGCAGATGGCCCTTACGGGATACTATGACTTTGGAAAATTTGAATTCGGGCCATACGCAAATGCGATCAATATCAACCGGGTCGAAGGAGTCCATTTGTTTGCAGGTCTGCGAACCAGTGATGAAATCAGCACGCGTTATATGGTTTGGGGAGGTTTGGGTTATGGCTTCCTCAACAAAAAACTGAACGGGATGGCCGGTTATGGGTATAAGTTTCCGGCTTTATACCGCAAAATGCTCAAAGTTTCGTTCGACGATAAGATAGTGCGTTCAGGAGAGAATGAGAAAATCCTTTTCCTGTACGAAAATCTGCTGACGCCTACCGAAAACAACCTTGTTTCCCAAATATTCAGGCGTGACAGTCTCAATGAGCTCTTTCGTGAACAGAAGCTGGCGGTCTCCTACGAATACGAATGGTATCCGGGGTTTCTCAATAAAATGACGGCCAATTACCTGACCCATTTTTCACCGCAATTTTACCCTTTTATGCATGCAGGAAATCCGGTTTCACAGGTTTCGGCATTCGATATAAGCCTCGATACCCGCTTTTCGTGGAACGAAAAACTGATCGACGATAAATTCCTCCGGATTTACATGCAGACCAAGTATCCGATTATCCATGTGACATTGGGTGGCGGGAAGGTTTTTTACTCCAGAAGGGAAAATTATTATGCGAAGGTTTTCAGTACCATCAAACAATACTGGATGATAGGCCAAACCGGATTAAATTATGCCATAGAAGGCGGAATGTATTTCGGGAAACTGCCTTATACCATGCTCGACATCCCGCGGGGAAATGAAACGTATGGTCTTTATTCGTATGATTTCAACCTGCTGAACTATATGGAATACATTCACGACAAGTATTTGCATGTGTACCTCGACTATCACCTCAATGGATTTTTGTTCAACCGAACACCCATACTCAAACAAATCGGACTGCGCGAGGTGTTTTCGGCTAAAGCGATGATCGGTTCGCTGAGCAGCAGACACCAGGAAATTGTTGAATTTCCGTTGACTACCACTAAAATGAGCAATCCATACATTGAATTGGGCGCCGGGATCGAAAACATCTTCCGTTTGTTCCGGGTCGATGCCATCTGGCGTTTGTGTCCGCAATCAACTCAGGGTTCTCCGGCATTCGGTTTGCGTGTCAAGTTCGAGATAAAACTGTAAAAAAGGGTTGGAGGATGATTCCGGATAATTTCAGTTCCGCCTGAACTAACAGGAAAAAGTCAATGGTCATTGGAAAAGTCTTTAATTGATATGGCTGTAGTTTAATATAGCGTTGTAATATTTAAATTTATTCCATATCTTAGTCAAAAATAATTGCAATGAACTATCAACAAATAATATCAGCGATACGTAACTTGCCTTCAACGGAACAAAGCCAGTTAATTAATGAAT
>JANXYV010000031.1 GCA_025355875.1 Prolixibacteraceae bacterium
ATTCATTAATTAACTGGCTTTGTTCCGTTGAAGGCAAGTTACGTATCGCTGATATTATTTGTTGATAGTTCATTGCAATTATTTTTGACTAAGATATGGAATAAATTTAAATATTACAACGCTATATTAAACTACAGCCAAGGTTAATTATTTTGGCTCTAAATTTCTGCTATGGCCGTTCATTATGTTTACATATACTAAAACAGATAATCTCCTGTGGAATTCATTCAATACTGTCTATACCCGATAACAATTATTGACTGAGCGACTGTTGCCAGTGACCACGCATTTTGTAACTTTGAGTCCGGAAATAAAAAAATCATTCGCATGTTTAAATCCTTGAATGTTGACGATAAGACCAGTAATTCGATGAGTTCTTCACTGGAAGCTGAAAAAGTAAAGTGCCTGATCATTGGTTCCGGACCTGCCGGATATACCGCTGCAATCTATGCTGCGCGCGCAAACTTAAATCCGGTCATGGTCGAAGGTCTTCAGCCCGGTGGACAATTGACAACCACAACTGAAGTTGAAAATTTTCCGGGATATCCGAAGGGTATCACAGGACCTGAGATGATGGAAGATCTAAAAGCCCAGGCAATCCGTTTTGGAACCGATGTTCGCTGGGGTCTGGCAGTGAAAGTTGATTTTTCAGGCACAATACATAAAGTTTGGATTGATGATAAAAAATTGATTGAAGCCGAAGCAGTAATTATTGCAACCGGCGCAACAGCCAAATATTTGGGCATAGACGACGAGAAAAAGTATACAGGTAGTGGGGTTTCGGCTTGTGCAACCTGTGATGGTTTTTTCTATCGGGGAAAAAACGTTGCTGTCGTGGGCGGCGGAGATACTGCAGCGGAGGAAGCCATTTATTTGGCTGGCCTGGTCAACAAAGTATATCTGATTGTTCGTAGAAATGAACTCCGAGCTTCAAAAGTGATGCAAGATCGGGTTTTGAGGATCAAGAATATTGAAGTTTTGTGGGAGCATCAAACCAAAGGCCTGATAGGAAATGGGGTGGTGGAAGGCGCTGTTCTGTGGATGAAGAAAGGAACTCCTGAAGAAAAAGAGACAACAATTAAAATAGACGGGTTCTTCCTTGCCATTGGACACCAGCCAAACTCTGATTTCGTGAAGGATTTTATTGATACCGATGAAGTTGGATATATTAAAACAGTCCCGGGAACCTCAAAAACAAATGTTCAGGGAATTTTTGCCTGCGGCGATGTTCAGGATTCCATTTATCGCCAAGCGGTGACCGCTGCAGGTTCGGGTTGTATGGCAGCCATTGATGCCGAACGCTATCTTTCGGATAAACATAGCAAACTTCTAATTTGAACCATTTTTTTATGAAACGGATTATACAAACACCTAAAGCACCTGCAGCAATCGGACCATATAGCCAGGCTGTTGAAATAGATAGAACGCTCTATATTTCCGGTCAAATTCCTCTTGATCCACAGACCATGAAAGTTGTGGAAGGAGGAATTCAGGAACAAACCGAACAGGTATTAACGAATATTGGAGCAATTCTTCACGAAGCCGGATATGATTTCACCGATGTTGTCAAATCTACTTGTTTGCTTAGCGATATGGGCAATTTTAAGGCAATGAATGAAGTTTATGGTCGGTTTTATTCCGAGAATCCACCCGCACGAGCGGCTTTTGCTGTCAAAGTCTTGCCCTTGGGTGTTTTGATTGAAATAGAAACAATTGCGGCCAAATAAAATCACTACAACCAATAAAGGTATAAGGACTAAGCCTCGGAGAAAACTTATTCTCCGAGGCTTAGTCTCTACAGAAACCCAACCAATTATTTCTTTTTCAGTTGATCAGAAATCATTTTTTTCATGGTTTCAAAAACCTTTTTATCAAATCCGATGGAGCTGAATAGTATCTTTCCTTCAGGAGAAATCAGGAAGTTTCTGGGAATCAATTGCGTGGCAAATTTTGAATAAATCTTTCGTCCCTGATCTGGGTAAAATGGCATGGAGAATTTGTTTTCAGTTTTAAATTTGTTCACTTCGTCCCATGAATGCTCACGGCCAAAAATCAAGAGCTCAAAATCAGGATTGGATTTATATTTATTGTAAATGTCAGATTGAATATGAGGTAGTTCCTGGCGACATGGCCCGCACCAAGTCGCAAAAAAAGTAACCAGAACCAGTTTGCCCTTCAAATCAGAAATGGTTTGAATTTTACCGGGACTTTTTTCAAATTCAAACGAAGGAACCTGGTCGGAGGTCTTTACCAGGGTCGATTCATCTTGTGAAAAACTGAATGAGGAATAAAATACAAAAAGAATAGGGAGAATCTTTTTCATCTGTTTTCAGTCTATTTGGTTATACCGGGCCAATCATCGCTGCGGAATGGATTTGCCGGAAGTCCTTCCTGATTGTAAAGATTGAGTTCATCCGGATTATTCCCCCAGCCAAAACGAACAGCAGCAGGATTTTTTACTTCATCGGAGTACACTTCAACAGTATTCTTACCTGAAATTCGTGCTTTTGCCCAAACAAATTTTCGGTCGGCTCCGGCTATAGAGAATTCAGTAAGATAGCCGTATTTGTTTTTAACAACCAATCCGCTTCCGGTTTCCTTAAAAGTTACGATCGCTTTATCCCCATCTATTTTTAGCGATTCAAAGATGGGACCGGAACTGATAATATCCTTGTTATATGCCGTTTTTAAGGCAGATAAGGCCAATCTTTTACCCACATCCTGTTTGTTTTTTGGATGAATATCAGCTGCTTCACCCAAATCGATAGCCAGAGCCATTCCCGTTTTAGGCAAAGCAAGAGTTTTGGTTTGAGATTCGCGAAGTTCGGCCCAGGCACTTTCTGAAGGTTGTTGAACCGGCTCCATAAAGTTGGCCAGCGATACAAAAAGGAAAGTAAAATCGCCCTCGTTCCAATGATTCCGCCAATCTTTAATCATATTGGGAAAGACCCGCTGATACTGTTTGGCACGATCAGCGTTTGCTTCGCCCTGATACCAGATTGCGCCTTTTATTCCGAATGGAATGATCGGGCTGATCATTCCGTTAAATAGAAGGGTAGGGTAGTCGTTCGGACCGATATCAGTGGAACCGATCTGTACTTCACTGACTTTGAACTTCCATGCATCAGCCAGGCTGATCTTTTTATCGCCCACCTGAAGGTATTTATCATCCGAGCCGCCATACATTCCACCGCCACCACCGGTATCAACCACACGGACGGCAATTACATTTTTTCCTGACTTTAAAGTATTGACTGGAATTTTATAAACTCTTTTTGAATTGTACTGATTAGTTGCTCCAACTTTGATTCCATTGATCCAGGTGATTTCATTGTCGTCGATGGCGCCCAAGCTAATTTCATCAGCTTTTTTTGCCTGATCGCCAGTCAACTCGATGGTTTTCCGGTACCATGCAACCCCGTCAACCGAAACGTAACCACTTTCTTCCCAAGTTTTTGCCGGACTAATTTCAGCCCAGGTACCATCGTTCAGGCTAGGATCAGCATATACTGCCACTCCGTTGACCAAACCTTGATCTTTTTCCGGAAAATCTTTTAACAGGGCTTTCAGCGCCGATATTTTTTGCTCTTTGTATTTGGTCATGTCGAAACCTGCCAGTTCTTTGAGCTTATCTTTAAAATCAGGGTCATTTTCAATGGTTTGCGTGCTAGTCCAAGTTTCGGCAACGGTACCTCCCCAGGACGAATGAATCAATCCGATAGGCACATTTAATTCCTGATACAGTTTACGGCCGAAGAAATAGCCAACCGCTGAAAATGAGCCAACAGTCTCAGGAGAACAGGACTGCCATTCTCCCTTGTCCAAGTCCTGAACTGGCGTTTGGGAAACTTTCTTTTCGACTGTAAATAATCTGATTTTAGGAAAATTTGCGGAAGCAATTTCAGTTTTGGCATTGATAGCTGAATTCACGCTAAATTCCATGTTCGATTGTCCGGAACAAATCCAGACTTCACCAATCAGAATGTTATCGAATTGTATTGAATTCTTGCCCTTGATGGTCATTTGGTATGGGCCGCCGTAATCAAGCGAAGGCAATTTAGCAGACCATTTACCTGATTTGTCTGCTTTGAACGAAATGGTTTTTCCGGCAAATGTGATAGAAATTTTTTCACCTTTATCGGACCAGCCCCAGATTGGGTTTTCCTGTCCTTGCTGCAAAATCATATTCGAACCAAAAATCCGCGCTGGTTTGACATTTGCCTGAGAAAGTCCTGTAATTAAACAAATCACGATTGCTAAGAGAACGGCCTTAAAAATAAAGTTTTTCATACTTGCTGGTTTGATTTTAGAATACAAAACTTAGGATTTTATTTGAAAAAACCTCGCATATACTAACGAAACATTAAAAATTAGTCAAAGGGACTTTATTGCTAAAGATAGCAAACATAGAGGCATATTTTTCAGGAATATATCACATTCCTTTTGTCTTAGAATTAATATTATGTTATTTTTGTAATGCAAAAAAGAAGGAGCAAAAACTCCTTCTTTAAAATATACCTTATTGCAGATTCTTCATTTTCTCAACAATCTCAGCATGTTTATCAAGCATCTTTAAACGATAGTACAAAGTTTTTAACGATTCCATTGTAAACTTATCGGTTGGATTGATTTCATGAGCTTTTTCCATATATGGAATTGCTTTTTTGAATTCAATATCAGCCTTGTCTTTTTCTTCCTCATATTTCTGTGGCTGATTGCTAGGAACAGCATTGGCTATATCAACTTGTTTTACACCTTTGTTATAGTACAAAGCTCCCAGGTTATAATATGCATCAAAGTAATCATCTTTAAACTCAATTGCTTTAAGATAATTGCTGGTAGCATTCTCAGGATCCTGTTGTTTATCATACAAAGTTCCAAGGGCAAAATAGTAGGATGAGTTCTTTGGGTCCAATGCAATGGCTTTATTTAAATAGGCTTTTGCATCATCCACCTTATTGGCATTCAGAAAAATATTAATAACTTCAACCAAAAGCGGTCCGTTTTCAGGATATTCTACAAGGCCTTCCTTAAGCGAAAGCAATGCTCCAAGAGTATCTTTCTTCTGCATGTAAGCGGCCGAGATCATCGTATAAGTTTTAGCTCCATTGTACTTATACTTGGTGGTCTCCTTGTAAAATTGAATTGCTTTGTCGTAATTCTTGGCATTGTATGCTGCAAGACCAGCATTGAACATGATTACTGTGTCAATCACATTAGGATCATCTGCTTTATAAACAGGATTCTGCTCAATGCTTAGAATTTGTTCAAAAGATTTCAATGCTTTTTCGTAGTTTTCTTCATTAAATGCTGCAACAGCTTGATTTGTAAGATCTCCTACTAAAAGTGTAAACTTAATTTTGACACTTTTAGCAAAACTCTTTTTGGTATCAAGCTCCACAACTTTAAAGTAAGAATCGTAGGCAACAGTCAGTGGATCAGCATTTAGCTTTTTGAAGTTCTCATCTTTCGATTCAAACACAGCCTGAAAAATTTCACCACGAACTTCCCATGTTCTTGGCCAGGCAATAGATCCTTCAGATTTTGGGTTGTTTTTGTCAATAGTTTCTTCTATCGCTTCAACCGCTTTGTCGAGCTTTCCAGCTTCTTTATAGCTTAAAGCACTGGTTACTTTGCCTTTCTGTGCGAAAGCACAGGTCACAGCAAAAAGTAAAGCAAATAAAATTGTTGTTCTCTTCATGTTAATAAGAAGTTTGTTTTTACGCTGTAAATGTAATTATTTGTATTTAAAAATTAACTATTCATTTGTTGGGTTATCATTTTCCTCAATTGTTTCGACGTTTTCATCTGTAACTTCAATGATTTCTTCTGGTTCTTCTGAGGTAGGTACGATCGTAATTGAGGCAATTTGATCTCCTTCCTTTAAATTAATCAGGCGCACTCCTTGCGCTGTCCGTCCAATAATTCGAAGTGCTGAGATTGACATCCTGATCGTCAAGCCAATTTGGGTGATGATCATCAAATCGTTGCTGTCGTCAACACTTTTGATTGATATAACCTGACCAGTTTTTTCAGTAACATTAATTGTTTTAACTCCTTTTCCTCCCCGGTTGGTTAACCGGTAGTCGCCGATTTTTGAACGTTTTCCGTAGCCATTTTCAGAAACAACCAAAATGTCTTCGTTTTCGTTTTCCACACAAACCATGCCAACGACCTCATCCTGATCATGACCAAGGGTGATGCCACGTACGCCAGAGGCTGTTCTTCCGATTGGACGAACACTGCTATCTTCGAAACGGACGGCCTTTCCGGAACGCACTGCCATCATAATGTGATGATTTCCGTTGGTCATCCTGGCTTCAAACAATTTATCGTCCTCACGGATGGTTATTGCATTTACTCCATTCTGACGAGGACGCGAGTATGCTTCCAACGAAGTTTTCTTGATAATTCCTTTTTTGGTACAAAGGATAATGAAGTTATTATTAATGTATTCCGGGTCGGTCAGATTATTTACATTAATATAGGCAAGAATCTGATCGTCCTGTTCAATATTGATTACGTTTTGAATGGCTCGTCCTTTCGAAGTTTTTGTTCCTTCCGGAATTTCATACACTTTGAGCCAGAAACATTTGCCTTTTTCCGAAAAGAGTAGCAACGTGTTGTGCATCGAAGCATTGAGCATGTGTTCAAGGAAATCTGAATCACGCGTTGTACTTCCTTTAGAACCTACTCCTCCCCTTCCCTGAGTTTTGAAATCGGTCAAAGGAGTCCGTTTTATATATCCCAGATGTGAAATAGTAATAACCATTTCTTCATCGGCATAAAAATCTTCCGGATTAAACTCTTCGGCATTTGGTACAATCTCAGTTTTACGGGTGTCACCGTATTTTTCTTTTATTTCAAGAAGTTCATTCCTGATGATTTCCATCCGAAGATTAACATCAGCCAATATGTTTTTCAGATGTTCAATCTGTTTCAGAATATCTTCATATTCCTGATGCAATTTATCCTGTTCCAGACCGGTCAACTGACGCAGGCGCATTTCGACGATGGCACGTGACTGAATGTCAGATAAGCTAAAACGTTCCATCAGGCTCAATCTGGCTTCATCCGGATTTTTTGCAGCCCTGATAATTGCGATTACCTCTTCTATATTATCGCTGGCGATGATCAATCCTTCCAGAATATGGGCCCGTTTTTCGGCCTGATCCAATTCAAATTGTGTTCTCCGAATTACCACATCGTGCCGGTGTTCAACAAAATAATGAATCAAATCCTTCAGGTTAAGCATCTTAGGCCGGCCTTTTACCAGTGCAATATTATTTACACTGAAACTGTTTTGAAGTTGAGTGTATTTATAAAGCTTGTTCAGAACAACATTCGAAATCTCATCTTTTTTGATATCGAAAACGATGCGCATTCCATCACGATCCGATTCATCGTTCACATTCGAAATGCCTTCAATCTTCTTGTCGTTGATCAACTCCGCAGTTTTTATGATTAGTTCTGCCTTATTGACCATGTATGGAATTTCAGTAACTACAATCTTTTCCCTGCCATTTGGGGTAACCTCAATATGAGCTTTTCCACGAACAACAATGCGTCCTCTGCCGGTTTCGAATGCTTCCTGAACACCCCTTGTTCCATAAATTATACCTCCGGTAGGAAAATCAGGTGCTTTAATAATCAGGATAAGATCTTGAATATCAATATCAGGATTTTCGATATAGGCAATAATGGCATCAATGGTATCCGACAAATTATGAGGCGGCATATTGGTTGCCATTCCAACAGCAATCCCTGATGCCCCGTTTACAAGCAGATTTGGAATTCGGGTTGGCAGAACGGTAGGCTCCTTCAGCGATTCATCAAAATTGGGTTGAAAATCAACTGTATTTTTTTCAAGGTCAGAAAGTGTTTCTTCTGCAATTTTTGATAACCGGGCTTCTGTATAACGCATTGCAGCCGGACTATCGCCGTCGACCGACCCAAAGTTTCCCTGTCCATCAACCAATGTATAACGAAGTGACCATTCCTGTGCCATGCGAACCATGGTAAAATAGACCGATGAATCGCCATGTGGATGAAATTTCCCCAATACTTCCCCAACAATCCTAGCTGATTTTTTATAGGGTTTATTCGAATAGGTTCCCAATTCACTCATTCCAAACAAGACGCGACGATGCACAGGCTTTAAACCATCTCTCACATCCGGAAGTGCCCGTGAAACTATGACAGACATCGAATAATCGATATATGCCGATTTCATTTGCTCTTCAATATTTATCTTGATAATTTTTTCGCCCTCAGACATTTACTCCTCCTTTAAATAAAATTTGCTTAAAAAAATTGACTGACAAAAATACAAAAATACTTCTTGAATCAAGCGAATTACTTGCTTTTCATTCATAAAATAATAAGAAGATTTTAACAATCCAATGTTCAAAAAATCAGCAAATTAAACCGTATGCCTCAGATTTATTGTGTATTTTTGATGTGATAAGTTTTTATTAGGAATAGTTTTTGTTATTTTGGATAGATAATTTATTAAGGAAAGTGCAAATATGGATTCACAATTTTCACCACGAATAAAAGATGTTCTTTCATACAGCCGAGAGGAAGCGATCAGGCTGGGAAATGAAAGCATCGGATTAGAGCATATTTTTCTTGGAATCCTGAGAGATGGAGAAGGCATTGCCATTGAAATTCTTACAAATTTGGGTATTAATTTATCAGATATTAAACAATCAATTGAAGAAAAATTACGTACGGGCAAAGATGTCGATTCTCAGGCTTCTGTGCAATTGCTTAAATCTGCGGAAAAAGCTTTAAAACTGGTTTATCTGGAGGCACGGGCGTTTAACAGTCCAACCATTAATACCGGGCATCTTTTGCTTGCCTTGATAAAGGATAAGGAAAGCCTTATCAGTAATATATTGAGTGAATATCACATCAACTACTATATTTTGAAATCAAGGCTCGAAGATTACAAAAATCCGGAGGCTAAATCCGATTTTGATGATGAAGATGATGAACCGGATGATAGCTTTTCTAAATCTGCCGGCGGACAAACTCCTTCTTCCTCTGCCAAGAAACCGGCAAGTGCCAAATCTGAAACTCCGGTACTCGACAATTTTGGCGTAGATATAACTAAAGCTGCGGAAGAAAATAATCTGGATCCGATCGTAGGCCGCGAACGCGAAATTGAACGATTAGCTCAAATATTGTCGCGCCGTAAGAAAAATAATCCGATTTTAATTGGAGAGCCTGGCGTCGGCAAATCGGCTATTGCAGAAGGACTTGCTCTTCGGATTGTTCAGAAGAAAGTATCCAGGGTGTTGTTCGACAAACGGGTGGTTAGTCTCGATATAGCATCGATCGTGGCAGGCACCAAATACCGGGGTCAGTTTGAGGAACGGATGAAAGCCATTTTAAATGAATTATCGAAAGTCAGCAATGTTATTTTGTTTATCGACGAAATCCATACTATCGTTGGCGCCGGTGGAGCAACCGGTTCGCTGGATGCTGCAAATATGTTGAAACCTGCACTGGCACGCGGCGAAATTCAATGTATCGGTGCAACAACCCTCGACGAATACCGTCAGCAGATCGAAAAAGACGGAGCACTGGAAAGACGGTTCCAGAAGATTATGGTCGAACCTACTTCAGTCGATGAAACAATTGAAATTTTAAATAACATCAAATCAAGGTACGAAGATCACCACAACGTTAGCTATACACCGGAAGCGATTGAAGCATGTGTCAGGTTGACCACCAGGTATATTCCTGACCGCTTTCTGCCTGATAAAGCCATCGATGCCCTTGATGAAGCCGGTTCACGTGTTCACATTTCGAATATTAATGTTCCCGAACGAATTATAAAACTGGAAGAAAAAATTGAGCGGACCAAAGAAGACAAAATAAAGGCTGTTAAAAGCCAGAATTTTGAATTGGCAGCCAATCACCGCGACAAAGAAAAAAGTCTGCTCCAGCTTCTTGATCAGGAAAAGGAAGAATGGGAAAGAGAATTAATCAGTCATCGGGAAACTGTTACTGAAGAGAAAGTTGCTGAAGTTGTCTCGATGATGTCAGGCATCCCGATTCAACGTATTGCCCAGGCAGAAGGATTACGATTGATGGACATGGGTAAACAACTTATGGGAAGTGTCGTGGGTCAATCGGAAGCGATTGTGAAAATTGTAAAATCGATTCAACGAAATCGTGCCGGACTGAAAGATCCGAATAAACCGATTGGATCATTTGTATTTCTGGGACCAACTGGCGTTGGCAAGACTCAATTAGCCAAGGTTTTGGCCAAATATTTGTTTGATAGCGTTGATTCCCTGATCAGGGTTGATATGAGCGAATACATGGAAAAATTTTCGGTTTCACGATTGGTTGGAGCTCCTCCGGGATATGTTGGCTACGAAGAAGGTGGCCAGCTAACCGAGAAGGTTCGGCGTAAACCATATTGCGTTGTTTTGCTCGATGAAATTGAAAAAGCCCATCCGGATGTATTCCATTTATTGCTTCAGGTCTTGGATGAAGGCAGACTCACCGACAGTTTAGGACGCAATATTGATTTCAGGAATACTATTATTATAATGACTTCAAATATTGGTTCACGCCAATTATCAGAATTTGGACGTGGAGTAGGATTTTCTACCCAAAGTTCGGTTGTAGATGAAGGTGACCATGCTAAATTTATTGTGGAAAAGGCACTTAAAAAAGCCTTTGCACCGGAATTTCTAAACCGGATTGACGATGTGATCATGTTTAATTCCTTGACCAAGGATCATATCCACGAAATTATCGATATAGAGTTAAAAGGTCTTTATGAGAGGATTGCTGCGCTGAATTACAAATTAAAGATTTCAGCAGCGGCCAAAGATTTTATTGCAGAAAAAGGATACGATGTTCAATTTGGGGCTCGGCCTTTAAAAAGAGCGATACAAAAATATCTGGAGGATGAAATGGCGGAAGTTATTATTAAAGCGTCAGTAGTTCAAGGAGATACAATTTCGGTCGGCTTTGATAACAAGAATGAAAAGATAAAAATCAGAATACTGTCGACAACTGCAAAAAAATAAGTAAAACAGAAAACCAGGTTTATACCTGGTTTTCTGTTTTACTTAGGTACCTGAATGTCAACAAGGTAATGTCATCTGCTTGATTTCCTTCACCTTCATAAATCATAATGCTTTTAACCAGTCGATTGGCAGCATCTTCAGCGCTAAGTCCACTCAAATTTTGAATGTTCTTCTTCAGCCTTTCAATTCCATAATGGACATTTCTGGCATCAATAGAATTGATCACACCATCGGTATACAACACGACCATATCTCCGGAATGCAACTCGACTGTACTACCTTTATAAGTCTTATCTTTATAGATGCCCAAGGGTAAACCATGACTTCTTGACAAAGTTTGCAAGGATCCATCAAAACGAAGAATAAGAGGAAAATTATGAGCGGCGTTGCAATAGTCCATTATTCCTGAACGAATATCAAGTACTCCTAAGAACAAAGTCACAAAGTACTGGTTTGAATTTCGCTTGCTCAATTCAATGTTTACCCGGCTCACAATCTCTTTTGCCGAAAGAATTTTAGCGTTTGTTTTAATTAAGGTGCTGGCAATCGCCATAAAAAGTGAAGCTGGAATTCCTTTTCCCGAAACATCGCCAATTGCAACTAAAAGATGATCTTTATCGATGAAAAAATAGTCATACAAATCTCCACCAACCAGTTCTGCCGGCTTAAGCACTGCAAAAAGATCAATTTCAGGATAGTCAGGGAAGGCAGGCTTACCTGATGGAATTATATTGAATTGAATTTCGCGGGCCGATTGTATATCTTTTTCATATTTAAGCTTTACGTTAGCGGTATTGGTCTGCTCCTTGATTAATATCCCATATTTTGCCTGCCAGTTTTCCAAACTTTCTGCAAGCATGTTAATTTCATTTCTTGACTTATTTTCACGTCGGCCGATTGAACTAAAACGTTGAATGGCAAATGCAACACGCACTAATGGATCAAGAATATGCTTGAATACCAACATGTTTACCAAAAATAAAAAAAGGATTCCCAATCCGGAAACGAGAATAATCTTCAGAAAGATGTCATTAATCTCATAGAAAAGTTCATTCTCTGGAATTACAATAATGACCGACCAATTGGCATCCTTGATTGGGGCAAAATAGAACCACGACTTTTTGTTATTTAGGTGCTGTGAAATTCCATAGCCAGCCCCACTCCCACCATTTTTAATCTTTGACTCGATTTCATCAATTTTTTTCTGAAATATAACAGATGGTTTTTCAAAAAAATTTCTTCTCATGATCCAGTTTTGATTTGGATGAGTCAGAAATTTGCCTGTCTGATCGATGATGAATGAATAGCCAGTTTTTTCGATTTTCATCTTCGAAAGCATTTCATTGATCCGATTTAGTGAGACAACACAAGTAATTATACCAGCAATATCTTTCTTATCAGGAGTATATATAGGTAATTTATAAGTTTCATAGATTTGATTAACATTGTCTTTAGCAAAGAATGGATTTGACCAGTGACCTCTATGAATAATTTCAGTTTCTGCCGGACTGCGATGAGAAAACTGGGTCATCGTAATACTATCTGGATCATAAAAATGTTCTCCATGATCATTTGACGAGTATCTTTCTATGCAATTCTTCCGATAGTTAATCAGTTCAGCATGAATACTTTCAATAATGACGTTCGATTGCTGAACTTGTTTCAGGAAAAAATTCAAATCATTGTTTTTATGATAATACAAAGATTGGTAGGCAACGTTCTTCGCCACCTCTTCTGTTCCGACAGTAATTCTTGAAATTTTCGAAATTACCAGATTGCTTTCGTTAATGGCGCCTTGTTCTATTTTGCCAACCAATAGTTTGTTTACAAAAGTATAATTGATGTATACGATTGATGCAATGATAATTATGGCAATCGTCGTTATTTGGGAATTCAAACGGAAGGAAATACCTTTTTGGCTCATTTGGTTTGGTTTTTGGCTTACCTAATTTAGCAAAAAGATCATTGAAAAATGCATGCTGAAAAGTTAAAAAATACTAATTACCAAAATTTCAACTGAATACCCGAACGAAATGAAAAAACCGGCGCAAATGCAACCGGTTTCAGTATTAAAGAATCTCAGAAATTAAGTATTCATGGCCCCACAAACGTTAATCACCTGTCCGCTGACATACGACGAAAGATCGGATGCCAGAAAAAGTGCGACTTTCGCAACTTCTTCAGGCGTGCCACCGCGTTTCATCGGAATATTTGCTTCCCATTGTTTACGGGCTTCTTCAGGGATTTTAGCGGTCATTTCAGTAATAATAAAACCTGGTGCAATTGCGTTTGACCTGATACCACGTGAACCAAGTTCTTTTGCGATCGATTTGGTAAAACCGATGATTCCGGCTTTAGAGGCTGAATAGTTGGATTGTCCGGCATTTCCGCTTACCCCAACAACTGAGCTCATATTAATAATTGACCCCGATTTTTGCTTCAACATTACTTTCTGGGCAGCTTTCGTGAAATTAAAAACCGATTTCAGGTTCACATTGATTACAGCATCCCATTGTTCTTCGGTCATGCGCATTAAAAGCGTATCCTTTGTGATCCCTGCATTGTTTACCAATGCGTCGATAGCACCAAAATCGGCGACAATTTCATTTACAACCCGATCTGTATCTTCAAAGTTTGCCGCATTCGATGCATACCCTTTGGCTTTAACACCTATTGCAATCAAATCATTTTCAGTGTTTTTCATGTTCTCATCTTCGAAAAGATCGGTGAAGGCAATGTTGCAACCTTCTTCTGCAAATTTGATGGCGATTGCTTTTCCAATGCCTCTCGATGCGCCAGTAATTATGGCAGTTTTTCCTTCAAGAAGTTTCATATCTTTATATTTGTTTGTGATTTTTCAAATTAGGGCAAAAGTAATAAAATATGCGAAACAGTCGGTTTCATTGCTTTTTTATCAATTAAAAGCAACTCCGCAGGAAGAGGAACAAGTATTTTCAATTACGCCAAAGCTTCTGAATTTTGAGCATCAAGGATAAATACAAACTGTGGATTTTACAAAAAACACTACCTTCGTCAATTCTTTCTGAAAACAAACTTCAAGATGAGAGCATCTCAGAAAAGTCTTTGTGTTTTTTCACATTACAGTCAATATAAATACATTCCAAAATACGTATGTATCTATATTGATGAGCTTTCCAGATATTTTGATGAGATTATTCTGGTGACGAATCAAAGGACATTAACCAACGGGTGTGATCATTCAAGCCAAAATGTTTCCACTTTGTTTGTGAAAAACGAAGGATATGATTTGGGCATGTTTTATAAAGCAATACAAACGATTGATATAGCAGAATATAATCAGATTGCTTGTATAAATGATTCAAACATCCTGATTAACGAATTAAGTCCGGTTGTTGAATGGAGCAAAAAAACTCCATGTGATTTTTGGGGGATCATCGATTCAAGCGAAAAGCCTTGGTTTTCAGTGCATCAGAACAATTACCATATTCAGAGCCACTTCCTTGTTTTTAACTCCAAAGCCATCGAAAAATTGCCAGCTTTTTTTGCTCAACTCAATATTCAGGATATTTTTGAAGAGATCAACTCTGTGAAATTGCGTCGAAAAGTAATTAAAGACTGGGAAATCGGAATCACTCAATATCTGATTAAACAAGACTTAATCTCTGCAAGTTACATCGATAGTCGTTCATTTTCACTGCTATATAGTTCCGGAAAACCAATGAATGTCGGGCATAAACTATATGCAGAATTAATACAATCCGGATATCCGCTAATAAAGAGAAAGGTGATCACAAAAAGTAATTGGAAGGATCGTTTTCGTCGTTCCGAAAATTGGGAGAAACTGGTTCGGCAATATGGAAACAGGAATTGGGATATTGAAGCCATGATTGAAGAACTGGTCAAGCAAAATTTATGAAGAAAGAAACTTATTCAACCACAGAACAATTGAATATTAAAATATACATTTTCCACTATAAAAATGGTCTGGAACTGATACCTGATCCGGTTTATCAGCCAATTATGGCTGGAAATGCTTTATTGAATGGGACTTGCTCCATGACAGGTGATGATACAGGCGAAAATGTTTCGGTTAAAAATCAGTACTTCAGTGAATTGACCGGGATTTTCTGGGTTTGGAAAAACACTTCTCAGGAAGTGACAGGCTGTTGCCATTACCGGCGATTCTTTACAGCAAAGCCAGAGCCATTTTTATACCGGATAAAGCGTCTTCTATATTATCCGGCCAGGATGTACCGAAACCGTTTCGGGCTGATTTATACTTCAAATACCATGCTTTTCGTGCCGAGGATCCTGAGCCATCAGGAAATATATTCACTGATGAATGAATATGATGCTATTTTACCTCAGGTCAGGAAATTGAAATACACGGTCGAGACTCATTACCGACGGTATCACGATATCAAAGACCTGGTTCTCCTGGAATCTATCTTAAAAGAAAGACACCCGGATTACCTTGAAGCTTTTCAATCAGTAATGAGCAGTAAACAGTTATACGCCAATAATATGTTTATTTTGAAGGATGAAAATTATCAGGAATTTATGGCCTGGTGGTTTGACATTTTATTTGAATTTGAAAGAAGGATTGATTTGACCAACTATACTGATTATCAAAAAAGGATTCTGGGTTTTATTGCTGAACGATTGCTTAATATCTGGTTCATGAAAAAACAACTGAAGTGTATCGAATTGCCTGTCATTTACTTCAAGCAATTTAAGTTTGAATAGTAATTGTATCTTTACTAAATTGAAAAACCAAACATATGAATTCAAGCCTGGTTTCAGTCATAATCCCTTGCTTTAATCAATCTGACTATCTGGAAGATAGCGTCAGGTCAGTGATAAATTCAACATACAAAAACCTTGAAATTATCATTGTAAATGATGGATCAACCGATTCAACAGAAGAGGTTGCCCTCCGACTTAAGGACGAATTTTCGTTTATACACTACTTTTATCAGGAAAATAAAGGTCCGTCAGCGGCTCGAAATCTTGGAATCAGAAATTCAAAGGGTTCGGTTATTCTTCCGGTTGATTCTGACGATCTGATTGATGAAAAATATATTGAAGAAGGTGTGAAGGTAATTGAAAATGAGCCAAATGTCAAAGTAGTATGCAGCGATGCGCAAATGTTTGGTGATCGAACGGGTAAATGGATTTTACCTGATTTTTCGATCAATAAATTAGTCAGAAGAAATCTGATCTTTTCTACTGCATTCTTTAGAAAAGCCGATTGGGAAAGAATTGGCGGATATGATGAAAACATGACCTGGTCGCTCGAAGATTGGGATTTCTGGTTGTCACTTCTCAAAGATGGCGGAGAAGTCGTCAGATTACCCATGGTTGGCTTCCTCTATCGGATAAGAAATAATACCCGGACAGAGAATGCGCGTAGGGAGGGATTAAATAAGACCATCGCGTATTTTAATGTAAAACACAAGGATGTTTTTTACAGCAAATTAGGTGGGCCATTACGCCGGATGAAAAAGATGTCGAAAATGATCAATTTTGTTACCGGAACTACCCTGAAACTATATTTAAAAAGAAAGTCTTAGCTTTCACTTTGCGAGTTTATTCTCTGTTTATCTGTAGGAAAGACCAAGATTGTATTGTTCATCTGTTGGCAGGATATTTTTAACGTGTGCCCGGTATTTGTAGTTGAGCGGATGAAAAATGTTCCCAAAGACTGTCCATGGCAGTGGGTACCCTCTCTTCCTGAAAAATGGCAATCCAGACCAGAACTTTTCTTTCTTTTTATCGAAAGCAGTTTTTGCGGGAAACTTCTTCAATGCCTCGTAATTCTTGTCAAGTAAATGGTTGATATCGCTATACATTTCAGCTGAAAGCGGAGTGTTCGGTCTTCCAACCCACCATCCGCAACCCACCAATTCCGTCCAAAAGTCGGGCATCCATCTTCTTTCACCATCGAAAACTTTTGCCGGTCCTCCCTTAACTTCAGGTCTTCCTACAAGAAAAATGGACGAATCATCAAACTCTTTCCATACCTCCCGGAAACTGACTTTGGTTGGTTTGATATCGTGCCAGCCGCCACCGTAATGATGAAGCAGGTAAATCCTGAGGTAATCCGACTTATGAACGTCGCTTAGCAATGGGAAAGCAGGATGCAATGGAAATTCAGGAAGTATAAACTCCTGAATATTCTCTTCTGTGATCAGACAAAGCGGAACACCCAGGTTCGATTTCATCAGCTCAAAGCTCGTTTTTCTGTTTCCATTCATTAGTCCCTTGTACCAAAAACACCAGATTACATAGGCAATTGGCTTATTTGACGATATCTGCATCAACTCTTGTTTGGTCTTTATAGTTTTGATTTCGGAACTCATTTCAGTGCAATTGTTTGATTGTAAAAGTATAGTTTTGTCGCTTTTGAATTCGCATCTCAAAAATATTTATATTTGAAAGGTTGGCCATTGATATTCGAAAGCCAGCCAATAAAAATTCATTTCATATTCAAAAGTGAAACAGATTTTAATGCTCATTTTGATCCTGATTTTTCCAAACCGATTTTATGGACAGAATCAGGTTTCGTTTTATATAACCGGTCATGCTGATGATTGGCAGCTCTTTATGTCGAAGAATATTGCTCCTGACCTGGCGTTTGGGAAAATCGTGTTTATTACTATTACTGCAGGTGATGCAGGTCATGGAAATTCTGCATACGACAAGGGAAAAATACCTTATTTTCTGGCAAGGGAAAGAGGAGCCGTCTATTCATCCAAATTTGCCGCCGACATGGCCGGAAATGAAGTGGACGATATTCCACAATGTACCATGACGAACATCAGCGGACATTCCATTTCCAAATATATTTACAGAAACCATGTGGTGAATTATTTTCTCCGGCTTCCTGACGGGTTTCATTCCGGCGAAGGATCTCCGGATACCGGAAACCAAAGCATACAAAAGCTGCAAGAAGGAAAGCTAAAAACCATTGTCGCTGTTGATAATTCAGCGCTTTATGAGGGTTGGGGCGATTTGGTGCAAACAATTAAATCAATTATTGTTTCAGAAAAGGGTAATGATGAACAAGTTTGGATCAATATTCCAAGTTCAGATCACAAATACAATGAAGGTGATCATTCCGACCATTATACCACCTCTATTTTGGTTCAGGACGCAGTTACCAATTTACCATGGACTGGTCTTGTTTCCTGGATGCATTATCGCGCACGTAATCTTCAGGCCAATTTATCAGTCAACGAATTAGAGAATGGAACTGCTATTTTCGCTGCATATACTTGGAGCATCATTGAAAGTGGATATGTAACCTCATTCAATGATGCACATAAACAATTCCTCCCGGGTCAGTACTTTAGAATTACCAAAAGGCCTTCAGGACTTTCGCTTTCCGGTAAAATCGAAGGGGAAATCGAATCGGTCAGCCATAAACTCAATTTCAAAAAATAGCAAATTAAAAGATATAAAATGCTCGATCAGCTTACCATTTGCGCAATAGCAACTTCTCCGGGAATGGGAGCCATTGCCACAATTCGCCTTTCCGGAGATAAAGCCATTGCGATTGCAGATTCCGTATTTCAATCACCTAAACCGAATAAAAAATTGGTCAGTCAAAAGGCAAATACGCTGCATTTCGGTAGAATCATCGATGGGAATGAACTGATTGATGAAGTGGTCGTTTCTATTTTTCGTGCGCCGCATTCGTTTACAGGCGAGGATGTGATTGAAATAACCTGTCACGGTTCAGTTTATATACAGCAACGAATTCTGCAATTACTTATAACCAAAGGTGCCCGAATGGCACTTCCAGGCGAATTTACCCAACGGGCATTCCTGAACGGAAAAATGGATCTTTCACAGGCAGAAGCGGTTGCCGACCTGATTGCCTCGACCAACCGTGCGGCTCAGAAAGTAGCCATCAACCAGATGAGAGGTGGTTTTTCGGCTGAATTAACCAGTTTACGGGGTGAGTTGTTACATTTCATTGCCATGATTGAACTGGAACTGGATTTTAGTGAAGAAGATGTGGAATTCGCTGACAGGAAACAACTTAAGAAACTGGTTTCTAAAATTGAAGAGATACTCAGGAAGCTGAAAGATTCATTTCAACTTGGGAATGTGATTAAAAACGGAATTCCGGTGGCAATAATCGGTGATACCAATGTGGGAAAGTCTACCCTTCTGAATGCTTTGCTGAACGAGGAAAAAGCCATAGTTTCGGATATTCATGGGACCACCCGTGATGTGATTGAAGATGTAGTAAACATCCATGGCACTGCTTTCCGCTTTTTCGATACGGCAGGAATCCGCGAAACTACCGATGAAATTGAAGCACTGGGAATTGAACGCAGCTACAGTAAACTGGACTTGGCAACTGTCGTAATTCTTGTAGTTGATACCCAAAATGATTTTGAAACCGTTGCCGGACGAATTACCAAAATCAGGAAAAGATTGACGGAGCAACACTTGATTATTGCAGCCAATAAAGTGGATAAAGGTTTACCTGAAACTATATCAAAACTTCAATCGATGGCTTTGTTGACTGACGAAAAACTAGTGTTTATAGCTGCCAAACAGAAGACCAATCTCGATTTGCTTATTCAGGAAATGCAACATGCTGTTTCGCTCGATTCGATCAGCGAAGATGCCATGATTGTAACCAATATGCGTCACTTCGAAGCATTGAGACTGGCCTATGAATCCATTGAAAGAGTGCAGGTTGGACTTCATAAATTGATTTCTGGTGACTTCCTTGCCCAGGATATTCGTGAATGCCTTCATTACTTAGGTGAGATTACCGGAGAAATATCAAACGACGAAATTTTGGGGCATATTTTTAAAAATTTCTGCATAGGAAAGTAACTACCCATTAACTACCAAATACGAAACATAGTGAAAACCCTTTAAAAGCCTTTATTGAAAGGCTTTTTTTATGCTGTAAAACTATTAATTGTTTTGGTTTGTTATGGGTTTATTCTCTTTTTGGTTAATACCCCGACCCTTGGGTCGGTTCCGCTTTCGCCATGTGCGTTAGCCTTTTTGATACCTCGCGGGCTTGCCCCGAGGTAGTTCATT
>JANXYV010000117.1 GCA_025355875.1 Prolixibacteraceae bacterium
AAATAATCGAATATCTCTTGGGGTAATATAAGTTGAATTAAGCTCTGGTAATGATCATTTAACATTGTCATTGCATCTCTATTTGTTTGGAACAAAGATTCAATTTTATATTGTCCCCCACAACTTTGTCATGTGATCCTATAAACTTCGGCAAATCCTTTACGGACAAGAATATCGTTCAGGCAATAATAGTCGCCGATACTTCTGATTTCAGTCAGACCTGAAATGATTTCCGGCAAAATCCGGAGATAAACCAAGGCGAGATAACGTCCGTATTTCTCCTTTTTGTCTTTTATGGTTTCTACGATAATTTCATCCTTTTCCTTCAAAACCAATTTCACAAATTCAGAAGCTTTGATTCCCCGCTCCCACTCCGAAGAACCTTTTTTCACTCCGTAAACTTCCGGAGTATTAATTCCGTAAAGACGGACTTTTTCTTCGTGCAGCCAAACCGAAAGTCCCAGGTCGATGGCAATTTCCAGGGTATCTCCGTCAACCACTTTTTGAATAATAGCTTTGTACTGATACATATTTCCTGTTGTTAGTTTACTCCCAACAAGTTACAAAAAATGCCGCTGATTTGCGGCATTTTTTGTATAATATTTTCAGGATTATTTGCGGGGCTGAACGCCTTTTTGTTTGGCCATTTCCTCCAGCTTCTGCTGAAATTTTGATTTGACTACCGGCTTCTTTTTATTAATCATGATTTGTGCCCTGATTTTGTCTTCATCGATCATCATTCGGAAAATATAAATCTGCCCGATGGTGAATACGTTGGCCAGAAAATAATAGTAACTCAATCCGGAAGCATAACTGTTGAGGATAAAAAGGAACATGACCGGCATAATATACATCATGGTTTTCATTCCCGGCATGGCCTCCGTATTTTGAGTTTGTGAATTCATGTACGTTGAGATGATGGTGGTAATCGTCATCAACAAACAAAAAAGACTAACATGGTTGCCATAGAATGGTATCGTAAAAGGCATATTCCAGATGGAATCAAAAGTGGACAGATCGGTTGCCCATAAGAAACTCTGCTGACGCAATTCGATGGAAGTCGGGAAGAAAAAGAACATGGCAATCAAAACCGGGAACTGAAAAAGCATTGGCAGACAACCACCCATTGGATTTACACCGGCCTTTTTGTACAAAGCCATAGTAGCCTGTTGCTTGTCCATCGGCTTATCTTTACCAAACTTCGCGTTAATTTCATCAATCTCAGGCTTTAAAGCTTTCATTTTTGCCTGTGAATGATACGATTTAAAGGTAAACGGGAAAATCAATAATTTGATTAATATAGTAAGCAACAAGATGATGATTCCAAAATTATCGATATACCGTCTTAAAAAATTGAAGGTTGGAATGATCAGCCATTGATTCACCTGCCGAACAATGACATAGCCAAGATTAATCTGTTTCTCCATCAAAAAATCGTATTGTTTCAGAGTACTGTAATGGCTTGGACCGAAAAAGAATTTCATTTTAATACTTTCCGATTCTTTTCCTTCATAAGGAAGGGCAATATCGGCATTAAAAGTTCCGACATATTTCGGATCGAGCTGTGTCAGATTAGTCTTGATATCTACCGTTGGGAAGGCATCGTTGGCAATTAGGGTTGAGGCAAAGAACAGTTGTTTGAAGCTCACCCACTTGGTTTTGGTGCGCAAACTTTCTGCTCCGGATTTTCCGGTTGAAAGTTTTTCCACATCGTCGTCCTGGTATTTGTAGTAGATCGTGGAATAGTTATCTTCTCCCATCTTCGATTGCTTTTCCTGACGGGGCATCGCAATGTTCCAGTTAAAGTTCAGATAGTTCGAATTGGCGGTAATGATATTGTTCATTCCCTTAGTATTCACTTCAAATCCAACCAAATAGGAATTGTAGCTGAGTGAATATTTATATTCCAAATATTTACCATCTCCGGCCATTAGCCTCATTGAAATACTCTTCGAATCCCCTTTACTGGTTTCGTTGAACTTTTCAATACCTTCCTTTCCTTTCTTGATTACCGGACCGTTCAACACTGAACTTGCAGTAGAATCGGAGGGGGTAAAATAGAACGATTCGGTTTCAATACTGCGGTTCTGTGCAAAAAAGTTCATCCCGAATTTACTGGAAGTTCCCTCGAACAAAATCAAAGGCTTCTGTTCAAAGGTCTTGTAATTCTTGAGTTCAACTGAATATATCCGGCCGCCTTTATTCGAAAAAGTTACCTTAATCAGATTATTTTCAATGGTATAAAATTTTTCTTTGCCAGTTGCTGCTGAAGCAAATACGCCAAATTTTTCTTTGCGTGCATGATCTTCCTGAGAGATCAGACTATCTCCTGTTCCGGTAAGATGTGATGAAACTTTTGCTTCTTCGGTCTGCCTGGCGATCATAACTGCCTTGTCATTGTCAATCCTGACCTGTTCGATTGAGTCTTGAGCTCTTTTAGCAGCTGTGATCTGTTTTTCCGATGGTTTATTTAAATAACTCCCTCCGATAAGTATCAAAAAAATAAGGGCGATACCTATAACCGTATTTCTATCCATAAAATCATTTATTTACCGAGTGCCGCTTTGATAAAAGCAACAAACAACGGATGTGGTTTTAAAACTGTACTGCTGTATTCGGGGTGGAACTGTACCCCAACAAACCATTTATGCGAAGGAATTTCAATGACTTCGACCAGGTTGGTATCAGGATTCAATCCTGTAGCTATCATTCCGGCAGCCTCAAACTGGCTCAGATACTGATCATTGAATTCGTAACGGTGACGGTGTCTTTCTTTGATTTCCGTTTTATTGTATGCAGCATAAATGTTTGAACTTTTATCTGAAATCTGGCATTTGTATGCTCCCAAACGCATGGTTCCGCCTTTTTCGGTAATGCCTTTCTGTTCTTCCATCAAATCGATGACCGGACACTCGGTTTTTTCATTCATTTCGGTCGAATCAGCCGAAGTAAATCCCAGCACATTTCTGGCAAACTCGATGACTGCAATCTGCATTCCGAGGCAAATACCAAAGAAAGGAATGTTCTTTTCCCTGACATATTTGGCAGCAATTATTTTTCCTTCTATTCCCCGATGTCCAAACCCCGGGGCAACAATAATCCCTTTCAGTCCTTCCAGCTTTTTCTCGACATTTTCAGGAGTAATCTTCTCGGAATGAATCCAGCGAACTTTGACCTTGCATAAATTCATGGCTCCGGCATGGATTATTGATTCCACAATTGATTTGTAGGCATCCTGCAATTCGACATATTTACCGATCAGGCCGATCTCTATTTCAGAAGCAGGTTTTTTTAGTTTGTTGAGGAAATTGTTCCATTCCTCCATTTTGGGTTCATCTTTCAAAGGAAGTCCCATTTTCCGCAAAACGATTTCGTCCAGGCGTTCTTCCCGCATCTTGTTCGGAACTTCATAGATCGTAGCCACATCGATCGATTGAATCACCGCATCACTTTCGACATTGCAAAACAGGGCCACTTTTTTCCGGAGACCTGCATTCAATTCGTGTTCGGTACGTAAAACCAAAACATCAGGCTGAACTCCGTTTTCGAGCAATTGCTTCACCGAATGCTGGGTTGGTTTGGTCTTCAGTTCGCCTGAAGCTGCCAGGTAGGGCACGAGCGTTAAATGGATAACCAGTGCATTTGATCCCATTTCCCATTTCATCTGACGGACAGCTTCGATGTATGGTAAAGATTCGATATCGCCAACGGTTCCTCCAATCTCTGTTACCACAATGTCGTATTTTCCTTTCGAACCCAAAACTTTGATCCGTCGTTTAATTTCGTCGGTAATGTGGGGAATGATTTGAACTGTTTTTCCCAGATAATCGCCGCGACGCTCCTTATTAATCACCGACTGGTAAATACGGCCGGTTGTCACATTATTCGCCTGAGAAGTCGGAACATTCAGAAAACGCTCGTAATGACCCAGATCAAGATCGGTTTCGGCACCGTCATCGGTCACAAAACATTCGCCATGTTCATAAGGATTTAAAGTTCCGGGATCCACATTGATGTATGGATCCAGTTTCTGAATGGTTACTGAATAACCTCTGGATTGAAGCAATTTAGCCAGTGAAGAAGCCAAAATCCCTTTTCCTAGTGAGGATGTTACTCCTCCTGTTACAAAAATGTACCTTGTTGCTGACAAGACTTTAGATTTTAATTGTTCTTAACAAGCGGGCAAAGTTAATGAATAAAACGTACTGCTAAAAAATGTAGGAAAATTTAATAAATGGTTAACAACAAAAAACCCGCCTGAAGTCAGCGGGTTTTTTGAATATCCTATTCGCCATCTTCCATGGCATCCATAATTCTGATTTTCTCTTTCAGAAATTCAATCTTTTCTTTCGTATTGGCAATTTTCAGATTGACATCGTCAATCATGGCTGAAGCGTTTTTTGTATTGGCAAAGAAACCCACATTATTATCTAGCAGCGCCAGGTCGGTTTCCATCTGTTTGAGTTTGGTCATATACTTTTCGCGTTCGAAACGCATTTTGTTCTGACCTCTTCCTGAGGTGGTATTGGTGGCCACTTTGCTCTTGAATTTCATCAGGTTCCTGCGTTTCTCGTCAATCCGGAGAGTATCAAAATGGCGGTTAATCACATCGCGGAAGTCATTCTGAATGGTATCCTTTTCCTTGAATGGTACATGTCCGATTTCGGTAAACTGGCGTTGGAAATCTTTTAGTTTTTCCAGATCAGCACTATCGTCGCCAGTCAGAGCGAATTGTTTTACTTCTTCCAAAAGTGCACGTTTCCTTCTCAGGTTTTCAGTTTGCTCGCCGTCAAGCGAAGAAAAATGTTTGGCTTTGCTTTCGAAGAAATAGTCGCAGGCAATGCGGAAGCGCTTCCAGATAATGTCGGAAAATTTACGCGGAACCGGACCGATTTCTTTCCAGACTTTCTGGATGGTAATAAATTCGTCGGCAGTTTTTTTCCAGTCGGTGCTGTCTTTCATTGCCTCGGCCTGAATGCACAAGTCCGTTTTACGCTGAAGGTTAACTTGCTGTTCTTCTTTATTTTGGTTGTAGAATTCCCGCTTACGGTCGAAAAATTTGTCGGAAGCAATGCGGAAACGTTCATAGATTCTATTGTTGTCCTTTTTCGGTGCAAATCCGATCGTTCTCCACATCTTCTGCAGCTCAATCAATTCTTTCGATTTTTCGTCCCAGTCGCGGTGGTTTTCAATTTCTACGATGGAAATATTTTCTACTTTCTCACACAGAGCAATTTTAGCATCCAGGTTCTTTTTCTGATCCGATTTCCGTCCTTCAAAATAATCCTGATGTTTTTTATTGATGATTGAGGTTGCATTCTTGAACCGTTCCCACAACTCATCCTTTTTATCGCGTGGAACCGGCCCAACCTCGCGCCATTGCTCGTGGTATTTCTGCAAAACATTGAATGCCTTGATAATGGATGGCTCTACCAGAAGTTCTTCCGATTTTTCGCAGATTTCAATTTTGGATTCCAGGTTTTTCTTCAGATCCAGATCACGTAATTCCTTATTGATTTTTATGAAATCATAGAAATTCTCAACATGATGATGGTAGGTATCCCAAAGATCTTTCAGTTTTGCCTGGGGAACCGGTCCAACACTCCTCCATTTGTCCTGAAGGTCTCGGAAATCATGGAAAGTTTTATTAATTGATTCTTTATTGTTGATGAGGGCTTTGATCTCCTCAATAATTTCATATTTTTTCTGAAGGTTCGATTCTTTCGACTCGTCTACCCTCTTGTTATGTTCGTTTCGTTTATCCTGATATTGTTTTAATAGATTCCGCAGATCCATTTCATAAGGATCAGCCTCAGCCTTAAATTCGGCAATATCTCCGCCTGCTTCAATAAATGCAACTTTTTGGGCTTCGATATTGGCCCGGTAGCGGCGGAAAAAATTGATTTTAATCGCATCAACATCATCCCTGATCCGGTCAAAGTCGTCGTTTTGCATCAAGGTGCGCAATTCGCTGATAAGTCCAAGTTCATCAAGATCAGCATAATCAGCCATCTTGAGTTTCGGACTGTTCTCCTCCAGAAGATCATCTTCGTGAATTTCGAGGTCAGCTTCAGTAACTTCAATCAGTTCTTCGAGCGATGGAATCACATCGTCAGGCGGCAACATTTCCACTACTTCCTGAACTAACTGGTCGTCAATTTCAAGCACTTCAGAGGGAATCGGTTCTTCAATTTCAGATTCAGATTTCACTTTTTCAACTTCAGGAATTTCGACTTCAGAAACCGTTTCGGCTTCTTCAACCAATTCTTCAACAGAAGGTTCAGCTTCAGGTTCAATCATTTCCGGAGCAACTTCCACTTCAGTTTCCTGAATGGTGTTTTCAACTATTTCAAAAACAGACAGTTCCGTAACTTCATCTACAGCATCCTCAACCTTAGCGATTTCAACCACTTCGGCCTGTTCAACAGTTTCGTCAGTAACATTCTGGTCATTAACAGTTTCTGATACAACTAATGTATCACTTAACTCTTCATTTGAGTTTTTTAGATCTTTGGGTTCCATAGCAAATTTAAATTACAAAGTAATTAACAGAGAATAAGGTCAGATTTGAGCCTACGAAAATATATATTACAAGCTAATACTCAAACATTTTAGACATTAAAAGTGTAAAACAGCCGGATATATCGGAAAAGCCCGCTTTTTTTGCCCGAATCCCCAATTAATATTTGAATATTTTGCCGACTTCAATGTGAGCTTGTTACTTTTGCAAAAAAAACAGCATGCGTATTGATATTCTTACCGTCGTTCCTGAATTACTTCAGAGCCCTTTTATGCATTCGATCATTAAAAGGGGTCGCGACAAAGGATTAATTGAAATTGTGGTTCACAACATCCGCGATTTTTCGGAAGATAAACATCGGAAAACCGACGATTATGCTTTTAGCGGGGGAGCCGGGATGGTGATGACTATCCAGCCCATCGAAAGCGCCATCAACTTTTTGAAGTCGCAACGTGACTATGACGAAGTGATTTATACAAGTCCGGACGGCGTTCTTCTCACCCAGAAAGTGGCGAATAACCTCTCGCTCCTGAAAAATATCATCATTCTCTGCGGACATTATAAAGGTATTGACCAGCGAATCAGGGAAAATCTGGTTACCATGGAAATCTCAATTGGCGATTATGTGCTTACAGGCGGCGAATTAGCTGCAGCGGTCATTGCAGACTGCGTGGTGCGTTTGATTCCGGGAGTTTTGTCGGACGAAACCTCTGCCCTCACCGATTCGTTTCAGGATAATTTGCTGAGTCCTCCGGTTTATACCCGGCCAGCCGATTACAAAGGATGGAAAGTGCCGGAAATATTGCTCTCCGGAAACGATAAAAAAATCAATGAATGGCAGGAACAGCAAGCCTACGAGCGCACCAGGCGTCTGAGACCGGATTTGCTGAAGAACTAGTCATTTATGGTCATTAAAAGTTACTGCAAACTATTAATGACGTGAAACTAATGACAATAAATGACCATGAATGACTTAAAACTGCGACTGAAGACTGAACACTTCATTTAACGTCTACAAATCTTATTATACGGGCAATAGCTGCATTTTTGCGCATCTTTTACCTGATCGTAAAGGTTTCCGACTGAGAATATTTCGGATAAAACTTCTTGGAACAGGATTGAAAACTCTTTTTTAATCCGCTGGAAAACAAGCTTTTCTCCCTGAAAAATAACATTGGGTACAAAATCGGCTGCAAATAAATTATCCAATTTATAGATTGCCGGAAAAATGGATATTTGCTGGTCAGTCCGGTTCAGAATATCAGAATAAATCAGGGTCTGGAATATTTCTTTTCGCCTGTCCGAAGCATTCCGGTCGACCAATTGCGACCATTCTCTAAAGTCAAGTTTCAGGTTGCGGCCTGTTTTGTAGTCGATAATCCGCAATCCTTCCGAAGTCCGGTCAATCCGGTCGATAATTCCACCCACATGGATATAAATCAGTTTCCCTCCTGAATCAACCTGGTATTCAGAAGAATAGGGCGATTCAATACTTTCCAGATGGAAAGGAGCAAATTTCAGATCGTTTTCGAGCAACTGATCGATGTAATCGCTGATGTGCGAAGCTATTAAAATACTTTGTCCACTTAGTACCAGCTTCGATGCCTCTTCAGGATTCATTTGATAGTATTTCACCGCGATTGACTGATGAACCACGGCATCGATCTTTCGGCGATCGCCACGGAGCATCTTCAGTGCTGCGGCTTCCATCTCTTTACCAACAAAAGGCTGGTAGAGAATCTCCATGGCATAATGAAACAGGTTCCCAAACAAAACGGCATCAATTTCTTCTTTCAGTTCCTCCTTTTCCTTGATTCCGGCCAGATATTTAAAATAGAATTTCAACTTGCAATCGAGATACGTATTAATGGCACTCGGACTTAAATTTCGTTCAGAATACACCGTAACCAATTTTTGAATGTGCGCCTGAGTGGATTCAATCCGGATCGGTTCGTGGGTGGTGCCCTTAAAATTGAAACTCAGGTTCAATTCTTCAATCCCGAAATCCGAATCATAGATTAGCTGATACAAAAAACGGCTTTTCTCCGACGAGGCAATCCCTTCCGTCACCGAATTATATACCAGCACCGTGTTTTGGCTTCGGTGAATGAGCCGGTAGAAATAGTAGGCATACATGGCATCCCGGTCCTCGTAGGTAGGCATTCCGAACCCTTTTCGCAAATGGTAGGGCACGAAAGACTGTCCGGCAGTGATTCGGGGCAGGAATCCTTCGTTGGCCGAAAATAAAACCAGATTCTCAAAATCAAGGCTCCGGGTTTCGAGCAAACCCATGATTTGCAGGCCAGTCAATGGTTCCCCTTCAAACGGAATTGAAATCCGGCGAAGGCACTGGTCGAGCAGGCGGTATAAAATTTTGACCGGAAAATCAGGAACATTCAGGTCGGAAAGGGTATTTTTCAATCGCTGAATGGCCAGATATGCCTGATAAAGATACTCCGATTCAAGTTTCACCTGATCATCTTCCGAAGTATCAAGCTTAAGGGAAAGTTCTTTTAGCAATTCCAAAAAATAATCGAGGATTTCGAGCCAGGTTTCCGGACACGAAAATATTTTTTCGACAAACAAGCTGAATTTCAACTCACTCGAACTGATATATACCTTATTCCTTTTCTGAATTCCTGAAACAAATTGTTTGATCTCAGGACTTACCACATACTGATGGTTGAGAAGTGCCACCACTGGTTTGTGGTAAAAGACTGCCGAATTTGCTGTTTTCCGGATATTTTTCTGAAGGCTGATCAACTGCGAAATGAAGCCGTAAACCGGCGTATTCACAAACGGATAACCCATGGTGATGTTAATATCCGTGAAATGGGTTCCAACAGTCGAAATTACCGGCATCAGTAAATTCTCATCAGCCAGAACAAATGCGGTATTGTCGAATCGGTTGGAAATCCTGAAACTGGCCAGAACTTGTGGAAGATTGATAGCCTGAGCCTGGGTGATGTTTCCGGGAACAGAAACCATCGTAATTTTTCGATTTTGAAGATATTCCGAATCTTCCAGAAGAAAATCCTTCGGTGCCGGAAACCGGATTCGGTTTATCCGTAGAAACCTCCCGGCTTCGTTTTCAGGATCATTCAGGTAAAAATTTCCGAAGTCCCAGAAAAACATAGCTTTTCCAAGCTTTTCGAATTTCCTGAAAATCGTTTTTTCACACTCGTTCAGTGCGTTAAATCCGACGAAGATATATTTTCGGGCTTTTAGTTCAGGTAAAAAATGGTTTATATTTTCGGCCACCTCCCGATAAATCATCCCGGGATACGCAATCTTCTCCTGTTGTAAAACTTCACGGAAACGATGGTAAATGGCTGCCAGTTTGATCCAAATCCGGATGAACTTTTCTTTATTGAACGAATGCGGAACCTTGTCCAGGTTTCCCCAAAATTCATCGATAGCACGTTTTTGTTCTTCAGTCAGGTATTCAAATTGATTTTCGAGTTCTTTCAGATCTGAAATATTCCGGAACAAGTCGTCGGCATTCAGCATGTATTTATCCACATCATCCAGGTCGGCAAGAAGAATTTCGCCCCAGAAAAAGAACTCGTCCAAAGGCTCCTGATGCCCGGTTTCACTGCTGTATACTTTCTGAAGTTTCATCACCAGCGCCACCGCATCAGCCTGTTGCAAGCCTGTAAGCGATGAAATAAGCTCCTGAATGGTAATGATTTCAGGAGAAATGATAGGCGATTCGACCAACTCATTCAGATAAGCAGTAAAAAAAACGCCGGCCCTTCGGCCCGGAAACACGAGGCAATATTCACTCAATTCCGTGCGGTGATTGGTATATAAATAACTGGCAACTTGCTTTAAAAAAGGGTTCATCCGCAGGAAATCAAGAGTTTAGAGTTCAGATTAATGAACCAGATTTGAATCTTTAAAGGTAAAATAAAATGCCTTCGCCCATTCATTCATCAAAACAAATTTCCCTGCTGAGCCGGCGGTTCCTGTTTTCGTTTTCCGCTTCCCATTCCTTCCAGACGGAGGTCTTTTCGGACAGAAATATCAAATTCGGTTCCCTTTTTTTCATCCATTGGTATAATCAGGTCACGGCTTTTATTCTTCGGATCTTTGACCTGAATTGAAACCGCTTCGGTCTTCAGCAAATCGCCAGGAAATGGTTTGAGTAACCGGAGAACCTCTTCGATAGGGAGTTCCGGATCGAGCCACCGTTTTTCATCTTTTTTATCGAGAATGACCGGTGATCGCGGATGTCCGATTTCATGGGTAGCCTCGTTGGCAACGGTGGTTATGACTGAAAATGTGTTTGAAACTTCGCCTGTCCGGTCATTCACCCAGGTATCCCAAATTCCGGCGAACGAAAATACTTCTTCATCTTGCCGCCGGATCAGATAAGGTTTGCTCAGTTTTTCCCTGGCCGGACCTTCATAAAAAGCATTGGCTATCACCAGGCATCGCTGCGACCTAATGGCAGTGCGGAAAGCCGGTTTCCGAACGATTCCTGCCGCTCCGGAGTAATTGCGGTCATTTTCAGGATTCAAATCGCCTTCAGCCCTTGCATTGATCAGATACAACGGCTTTTTCGCCCAGGATGGGGTCATTCCAAACTGAAAAGGTTGAAGTTCATCAGGCTTATTGTCAGTAATCACATAGGCCAAATCGCCCGGAGCAACATTATAACTCGAACCGATTACCGGGTCCTTAGGCCGGGCTACCCCAAAGCGTTTTATAAAAATATCAATATCAATATCAACAATTTGCACAAAACGTCCGCACATGGTTTAAAGAAAAAGGGAAATTAACGAACTTACAAAGTTCTCACAACCGGTAAACGAATGAAGATCGTCAAATGTTTTATTTTGTTACGAATGAAGCAGTAATCAAACTTTTCTCTTTATTTTGCAAAAAAAATCCGAAAACAGGTTCCGATCAATTGGCATGTTGATTCTTTGTCATCCGAGGAACTGATTTACAGCTATTTAAATTGCTTTATGGGAAGCCTGGCAAAGAACATCAGAAAGATTATCATTCAGTTTATAGACTATTTCTACTCACCTTTCCGGAGATATATTCCCCTGGAAACCTTTCGTTACGCTGCAACAGGAGGATTCAACACCGTTCTCGACATTTCACTTTATGCAATTTTTTACAATTTCATTCTCGATAAAAACATTGTTGATTTAGGGTTCGTTGCTATTAGTCCATATATCGCGGCATTTCTGATTGTTTTCCCGATTACATTTTTTACTGGTTTTTTGTTGGCCAAGTATATTACGTTTACGAATTCCGAGATTCGGGGCCGGGTTCAGCTGATCCGATACGTGATTTCTGTTTCGGGATCGATCTTACTGAACTATGTTTTCCTGAAGCTTTTAGTTGAATTCGGAGGGGTTTGGCCAACTCTTGCTAAACTGATTACAACAAGTATTGTAGTGGTTTACAGCTTTTTCATGCAGAAATTCTTCACATTTAAAACTGCGGGAATGACCACTTCCTAACTAATTCAGCCCAATATTCAACTATTCTGCCAATCAGTCATTTAACAAAAAGTCATCAAATCTTCATGATAATTTTACAGGAACGCTTGTATTCTGATTCTATTTTCTATTATCTTAGCCGTCGAAATGGTGATGCCTGTTTTGGCATCAAGAGGGAATCCGGTTGAAATCCGGAGCTGTACCCGCAGCTGTAAACTTCGAATAATTTTTGCTCTTCTTGCCACTGTTCCGATTTGGAATGGGAAGGCCGCAAAAATGAAGTGAGCCAGAAGACCTGCCATTCATGATACAATATTCAAAGCTTTCGGGAGAAAAGGCTTGGAGTAACCCAGACTAAATATTCATCCGGTTATTTCAGCAGTTTTGTGTATTGGATTTGTTTTGAACCCATTCAAAATTATCAGATAATGAAACAAATCTACATGCTGGCAATACTTGCCAATTTTTTAGTGTTTAATGCTAAGGCACAATCCGTTGCCAACTTCGATGACCTGATTTTAGCCCCGGAAAGTTTCTGGAACGGTTCCGACCAATCCGGAAGTTTTAGAAGCGGTGAAATTACATTCAGTAATTCGTACAGCACAGACTACCAAAGCTGGTTCGGTTTTGCATATTCAAACATGACCGATGTGACGACTTCCGGTTATGCCAATCAGTACAGTGCAATTACCGGAAAAGGTTTTGACGGAAGTTCGAATTACGCGGTTTGTTATCCCGCACCAACAGCTAGAGTTGGATACACTGTACCGACCAAAACATCTGGTTTTTATATCACCAATTCAACATATGCCTATCTTTCAATGAAAAACGGGGATGCATTTGCCAAAAAATTTGGAGGTGAAAGTGGTAACGATCCCGATTATTTTAAAGTCATGATTGAAGGCTTAAATGCTGATGGAATGCCTGTTGACACCGTATCTTTCTACCTTGCCGACTTTCGTTTTACCGACAACTCAAAAGATTACATCCTGAACAAATGGACCTGGGTGGATCTGAGTAAGCTGAAAGACACTCGTTTTCTTCGTTTCAGCCTGAGTTCAAGTGACAATAGCCATGGATACATGAATACTCCGGGATATTTCTGTATGGATGATCTAAAAACTGCGGTAAAGGTGTCAGCTCCTGACTCTCAGCAAATTCAGACATCGGTTTTTCCAAATCCTTTTACCGATCGGATTACGATCTCAGGTATTACTGAATCAGCCAGTGTTTCGCTTAGCGATATTTCAGGAAGAATCGTTACTGAATTTTCAAATGTATCAAATAATCAATCCCTTACCAATCTTGACAAATTGGTTTCAGGAGTATATTTTTTGAAGATTACTGAAAGCAGAAATCAGTACATCACAAAACTGATCAGAAAGTAACCTAAAACAATAGGAACAATAGAAACAACATGAACTCTTCACACATTTTGAACCAAAGCCTGTTTCTAATGTTAACCTTAACAATTCAAACCGAAAACGAATAAGGCATTTGTATTCCGCTTGAATTTTATTTCTTTGTGCAATTAAAAAACAATTTAAATAAAAGGCTATGAAAATAGGAAAAAACAAAATGGTTTCCCTTACATACGATCTGCACTACGATGACGCGGAGGGTGAAATGATCGAACAGGCAACCAGCGAGAAACCATTGAGTTTTGTGTTTGGCACAGGACTTATGCTTCCCAAATTTGAATCATATCTGGAAGGTCTCCAGTCTGGAAATCCTTTCGAAATCAGCTTGAAAGATGTGGATGCATACGGCGAGCTGGATGAAAATGCGATAGTTGACCTCCCAAAACATATCTTCTTTATTGATGGTGAATTCGATGAAGAAATGATTGCCGAAGGAAATTCAGTTCCAATGATGAGCACCAGCGGCCAGAAACTAAACGGTTTGGTTTTGGAAATTACCGACGATACTGTAAAAATGGATTTCAACCATCCTTTGGCTGGCGAAAATTTGTTTTTCAAAGGCAATATTCTGGAAGTTCGTGAAGCTACGGATGCAGAAATTGCTGCTACCATGGGTGGCGGTTGTGGCTGTGGAAGCGGCGGCGGATGCGGAAGTGGCGAAAATAGCTGTGGCAGCGGATGCGGATGCGAAGACGAACTCTGTGAAGATGCAAGTTGCAGCACGGAAGGCAAAGGCGGTTGCGGCTGCGGTTGCTAATCAGTATATTTCAGCAATTAATAGATGTTGTCTCAGAATTTCGTATTTTGGGACAACATTTTTAGTTTTTACCAATTCGATTGTCACATTTAGACTTTGAACTTTTGACTTTTAACTTTTAACTTGTTCCCATGAACAGCTTTGGACAAATCTTCAGATTAACTTCTTTTGGCGAATCGCATGGCAAAGCCATAGGCGGAATCATTGACGGCTGCCCTGCCGGTTTGGTAATTGATCTGGATTTTATCCAAAACGAGCTAAACCGCCGCAAACCAGGTCAATCCAAGATCACTACTCAGCGCGACGAAAGCGATCAGGTGGAGTTTTTGTCCGGGATTTTTGAAGGAAAAACACAGGGAACTCCAATTGCTTTTCAAATCCGTAACAAAGATCAGCATTCGGCTGATTACGAAGACCTGAAAGATGTTTTTCGCCCGTCGCACGCCGATTATACCTATATCCAGAAATACGGAAGCCGCGACCATCGAGGTGGCGGTCGCTCTTCAGCCCGCGAAACCATTGCCCGTGTGGTGGCCGGGGCTGTGGCCAAATTGCTCCTGAAAAGAGTTGGAGTTTCGATTCAGGCTTATGTCTCAAGTGTTGGTGAAATCCAGTTAAATAAAACCTATACTGAGCTTGATTTGAGTCAAACCGAAACAAATATTGTTCGTTGTCCGGATCCTGATACAGCTGAACGAATGATTGCCCGAATTGAAGAGGCCGGACGCAATCATGATACAGTTGGCGGCGTGGTAACTGGAGTGATCCGCGGTGTTCCGGCTGGCTGGGGCGAACCGGTATTCAACAAACTGCATGCAGATCTCGGTTTTGCAATGTTAGGAATCAATGCCGTAAAAGGATTTGAATATGGCTCAGGTTTCAATGGAACCCGCTTATCAGGGTCAGAGCACAACGATGTTTTTATTAAAACCGAAAATGGAGTGCGCACCAAAACCAATCATTCGGGCGGCATTCAGGGAGGAATCTCAAATGGCGAAGACATCTACTTCAATGTCGCGTTTAAGCCAATTGCAACCCTATTGAAAGAGCAAAACACCATTGACCGGGCTGAAAATGAGGTAACCATTCATCCAAAAGGCCGTCACGATCCTTGTGTACTGCCCCGAGCCGTCCCGATTGTCGAATCGATGGCAGCCATCGTGTTGGCCGATCATTATTTACTGAGCAGGATCAATCAGCTATAAATAATATATAGGACTTTAAGCGGCGCGCAGCGCCCAGCGTGAAGTCCAGGTTGAACGACATCCGCCACGGTAATACCATCGCATACAGTTTCTATGGACTTATCAAGGTTCGTTTGATTGGGATAAAATTTGAAGATATGTAGCTTATCCCCAGTTTTGGTGCTTAAACTTACTTTTTTCGCGTTCTGAGGGAAAACTTTTCGCGAAAAATGCCTGGCCATTCTTCGGAATGGCTTTTTTAGTGACTCTTTTGCCCGGATTAGTCCATACGATCCCCGCCCTTCCGGTCTGGAATATATAGGACTTTAAGCGGCGCGCAGCGCCCAGCGTGAAGTCCAGGTTGAACGACATCCG
>JANXYV010000035.1 GCA_025355875.1 Prolixibacteraceae bacterium
TGCCTTTGTACTTCTCAACTATGCCGTCAAAAAACCTACTTGGCAGAAATTCTATCAATTGTGCGAAAACATATTTGCCTTGGATCATCATTTTATTCTTGATTAGAGTAAAACTACCAATTCAAATCGTCACGCACGAAAGGAGCTCGCAACTAATAGATATACAATGTTTTCAAAGAACGTTTTCTAATTTTTAATGGACACTAATGATAATATGTTTTACTTAACTGAAATCAAACATGTGGAAGGACAGCGAAACAAATACTGACCTACTCGATTTTGATTATTTAATCGAGATCACCAAGGATATTATTTTGAATGATGAACTTTCACCATCCAGCATCGGGATTTATGGCGATTGGGGAAGTGGAAAGTCCAGTTTGATGGAAATGATAATAGCCGATTTATCTAAGGATCCCAATATTCTTTGCTTAAAGTTTAATGGATGGCTATTTGAAGGATATGAAGACGCTAAATCGGCATTAATAGGAACAATTTTAGATAAAATCAAAGAAAACAAGACTTTAGAAAGTAAGGCGAAAAAGGTTTTAAAAAGATTGTACAAGAATATTGACTTCTTTAAATTGGCAAGTAAAGGAGTAAAATATGGATTAGATTTCTTGGTCACTGGAGGCATTGGAACAATTGCCGATATTACCCTTCAAACAGTTCTCGAAAAAGCTAAGGATAAAGCCAAGGATATAAAAGAAGAAGATATAAGAGAAGTAATGAGTTCTACATTTTCTAGTTCCGAAATCAGGAACAATCTTAAATCATTTCAGCAGGATTTTGCTGAATTGCTAAAGGATACTAAAATCAAAAAGCTTGTTGTTTTTATAGATGAACTTGACAGATGCAATCCCGATACAATTCTTGAGACTTTGGAAGCAATTCGATTATTCTTATTTACTGATGGGACTTCATTTATTATTGGGGCAGATGAACGACAAATTATGTACGCTGTTCGTACGAAATTTCCAGAAATAAAAGGAAATCAAATAGACATTGGAAAAGAATACCTCGAAAAGATGATTCAATACCCTATTAAGATACCTCAATTAGGAGTTAGGGAAGCTCAATTTTATATTTTTTGCCTTTTGCTGAAAGAAGCTTTGAAAAATGAATATGATGAGATTATAGATTTTATTAAAGAGGAAAAGCAGAAGGATTTTCTGAATTTTGAAATTACCTATGAATTGTTGAATACTAGATTTTCTTCCTTTGATACCCAGCTTAAAGAAGTATTATCTATTTCAAAGCAGTTATCCACAGTATTGACTCAACGACTTAATGGAAATCCAAGGCATTATAAACGTTTTTTAAACTCATTATCCATGAGAATAAAAATGGCAGAGATCAAGAACATTGAATTAGATAAAAGGATCTTAGCAAAAATAATGATTCTGGAATATTTTAAAGATTCGGTTTATAAAGAGATCGGAGAACTACAAGCCAACCAGAATGGAAAACCTGAAGAATTAAAATTAATTGAGCAAAATAATTGGACTAATGTTGAAAAGTTAAAGATATGGAAAGATGATGATTGGTTTCTAAAATGGGTCAAGATGGAACCAGAACTTGAAGATACAAATTTGCAGCCATATTATTATTTTACAAGAGAAAGCTTACAAACTCAAAGTTACTCATTTAGTAAAAGTATGAGTCCTGCTGCAGAAAAGGCTTTAAATAATTTGATGTCAAAGAGTGACACTTTACGACGAGAAGCAATAAAGAATGTGAAACAAATAAGCTTATACGAATCAACTGAAATTCTAAAATCGTTAATTTCTGAAATAGAGTCACAGACTCAAATCGATTCTAAGATATTTAAGTCTTTTATCGAATGGGGAGAAACAAATGAGGAATTATTTTCAGATGTGATATCTTGTTTAAATCGGATGCCGGCTAGTAAAATAGAACGTCCATTTGTTCCTTCGATTTATGGCTTTGGTAAAATTTCTCAAAAAGAATCTGCGATTACAGAATTATTTGCAAAATGGAAAGTAGAAAATACAAAACTTAGAACTGCAATAGAAACCGAACTTAAACCTTAGAATTATGGGAACATCAAGTATTTACAAAGGACCAAATAAGAGCCCATTATTACCTCCAGATTTTGACGAACCCAATAGTCCAGATCCTGAAAAAGAGAACATTAGTGGATCAGAAAAACAAGATAATCCTGAGCAAAGTGATAAACAAGGAAATGAAATCAGAAAGGACGTAACTTGGACTGGTGTAAAAAAAGCATTCTCAAAATATGCCTCCGGGAATTCTAAAAATTACAAGAGAGCAATCTCGAATTACGTCAAAGCCAATGGCGGAGCTCGAAATGCAGCAAGGACATTAAAGTCTGGAATCCAATCTACGGCTAACTTAGGGAAGTTTCTAAATAATGCATATTCCGGTGGATTTGGTGAAGCATTTAGAGATGCAAATATTTCATTCGAAGGAAAATCATCAAAAGAAATTATAAATGAGTTAATTAATTACCTCGCTCCAGTTCCTACCTCGAAAGAAGATGCAGTTGCAAGAAGAGCAATTATTACTTCAATGGAATGGTTATACCAACGGTTAGAAGAAGAGGGAAAAGATATTGCAAGTCTGGATAAACTTGATAAGGAGACTATCAATCTTATCATTCCAATCCAAATTGAAAATATTATTAATGAAAGAATTTTAAGTGATATGGGAAGCCGGTTTGAAGAAAATTCATCTTCATCTTCGGATACATTGAGAAAAGAAATTGAAATAAAAGAATATATAATCTCAAAAGTAGAATCAACATTCAAAAATGTTGATTTCACCACACTCAATTTTAATGAGAAGAATATCTCAAAAATGGTGGAAGATTTATATTACAAATGTTATAAAGTAATGGAGGATATGGAATGAATCAGTTTATTTTTAGGTTAAACTCTGAAGATGATTTTAAAACTTCGGATGTATTGTTTGATGCAAATATTGCAGCGAAAGACCAATACACTTATACTTTTTATAGAAAACCGATGAGACTGTATCAATTTCCTGAGATGTTCTCATATGCCGGACTTGATCTATTCTATATTTCATTAATGGTTTTTTTTGCGGATAGAAAAATTAAAAGAAAACTTTCAGATGATGCTTGGACTCGGCAATTTAAAATTTATGCTCCTGTGTTGGAGGTTGATAAATGGAACGAAAATAAAGATTTATTAGAAAGAATGATTTCCTTCTTAAGCGGAGATAATTGGACTTTTGAGTTCAGAAAAAGAGAATTAACAAGTATTGAAAAGAAAATTGAAAAGGGTATTAAAAGAATTAAGAAGAAAATTGTAATTGATAAGTTCTGTATGCTATCTGGCGGTCTTGATTCTTTTATCGGTGCAATTGACCTATTAAAAACAAATAAAAATGTTGCTTTTGTTGGACATTATGGGGGAGGAAAAGGTGTAAAACCATTTCAAGAGATTATTAATAAACAATTAATAAGCAACTATCAACTTGATAATAAACAGTTCTTTAATTTTCATGCAAAACCTTTAGGAGGAATTGAGGAATCAACAAGAACTCGTTCGTTCATGTTTTTTTCTCATGCAATTGTTTTAGCCTCTGGCATGAACAAAGAGATTGAATTAATCATCCCTGAAAATGGTTTGATTTCATTAAATATTCCATTAACGAATACAAGTTTGGGAAGTAGTAGTACTCGCACCACCCATCCATATTACACGGATTTACTCCAACAATTAATTACAAATATTGGGTTAAAGATCTCGCTTTGGAATCCCTACCAATTTAGGACTAAGGGTGATATGATTTTAGAATGTCAGGACCCCGAATTCTTGAAAAATAATATTGAGAAAACAATGTCTTGTTCTCACCCAGACAATGACTGGAAGTTAAGAGGTGAAAAACCTTCTCATTGCGGATATTGTTTACCCTGTTCCATTAGAAGAGCAGCCATTGAAAAAGCTTATAACGAAGATAGTTCTTCTTACAGAGTTCCAGACTTTAAAATGAGTAATAAAGCAAAGGTTGAATTAAATTCGTTCAAAACTGGGATTCTCGAGTATAATAAACAAGAAAATCATTCCTTTGCCATACAAAATGCAGGGCCAATTTTGAAAGACTTAGGGAGATATTGTACCCTTTATGAACGAGGCATGGATGAATTAAAAAGCTTTTTAGACAAATATGATTAATCATCAGTTTTACGATACACATTGCCATCTGGATCTATTTCAAGATTTTGACAATACGGTTAAAGAAATTGAGCAAAACCATATCTATACAATTGCGGTAACGAATTTACCTATTCTTTATTCAAAATTAAAAAATAGGGTCAATAGTAAATATATTCGACCTGCTTTAGGTTTTCATCCCGAGCTTTTATTTCAATATCAGAAATATATTCCTGATATGTGGAAACTTCTTCCGGAGGCAAAATATATTGGGGAGGTAGGCCTTGATTTTAAAATTGGTAAAGATTACAAATCATTACAGGTTTCTTTTTTTGAAGAATTGATCTCAAGGTGCAGTGATCTTGGAGGTAAGATACTTACTGTGCATTCAAGGTTGAGTGCGGATGATATTGTATCTATTATTGGGCCTAATTTCGATGGGAAAGTAATTCTTCATTGGTACTCAGGAAACACGACTACTTTAAAAAGGGCAATCTATAACGGGTATTACTTCTCAGTTAATTATGCAATGCTTAAGTCGGACTCAGGAAAGCGGATTATTAATATGATCCCATCGGATAGAATGCTTATTGAATCTGACGCTCCATTTATTAAAATTCAAGGTAGATTCTTTAGACCAACCGATTTAATTGAGATTACCAGTTCTTTGTCGAGTCATCAAAATATAAGCTTAGAAAATATGCGTTCAATCCTGTGGACAAATTTCAAAGACCTAATCTCCAGAGATATTATCATGTAATTTTCTTATGCTAACAACCTCTCCAACTTCGCCTTCCATTTTTCCCAATCCGGCATTTCTTTGGTTTGAAGGTCAATGAATTTTTGTGTATGGTCGTGGTGAACCAGATGGCAGAGTTCGTGGATAATCACATATTCAATGCAGCGTTTCGGGGCTTTAATCAGTTCAGGATTTAAAATGATTTTGTCTTTTGGAGTGCAACTCCCCCATCGTTTAGGCATATCCAGAATGTATATACCGGATGGTTCAACTCCAAATTTTTGGAATCTGACGACAAGTGGTTCTGCTATTTCTGCGAACTTTTCTTTGGCCTTTTGGCGGTACCATTGCTTTAATAAATATCCAGCCTTTGATTTATCTTTCGTTATAACCTCAATAAAACGGCCCTTATACTTCACTTCACCTTTGCCGCCATCCGAAACTTTCAAACGGAATTGACGCCCCATGTATAAATGTGTTTCACCACTCACATATTTCCTCGGAGTTGTTTTTGGGAAAAAAGCCAGGAAATAATTTTGCTGCTTTAGTATCCATGGCGCCCGTTTAATCACTTTTTCCCTAATCTTTTCTATTGGAGTATTAAGCGGAGCTTTCACGAATACTTCCATTTCCGGAGTGATGGTAATGCCCAAAGTCTTCCTTTCCGAAAAGGTATATTGGTAAACTATTTCTTTCGATCCAAACCGGACACAATCAGTTGTCATTTATACCTGATTTTAGCAACGTCAATACATCTTTCAGCAATAATATCCATTTCATCAAATGTAAGGTCAATACCGTATTTTTCCCGAACATCATCAATCAGGTAATCTCCGATTTCAATCAACAGCTTACCTGTAATATTCGATTTATTCTGCCAGTCAATAATTGGTTTGCCCTGATCAAAAACTGCATTCTGTATTATTTCGTCTATTTGAATGGCTGCATGTATCGAAACAATTTTCCGCGTTTCTAAATCCCGGAATTTTTCAGTAAAAGATTCGGAACAAAGCCCATAAAAAGCCCTGGCTATTTCGTGATTTTGAAGCTCTGCAGGAATTTCAGAATCATGGCGTGAAAGAACGGCATTCATAATATCCTTAACCTTATGCAAATACTGGGTTTCACTGATCCGATGCTCTTCGTAGGCTTTTATTGCCTCTTTAAGCATCTGTGAGAACTTTTTGTAAAAGGCAGGATCTTCATCCATTTTCTCGGTAATGTGCTTTGCTGTTCGCGATGCTATTTTATCTGCTTTGGCCGAATCGCCGATTGTCTTCTCCACTTCATCTCCGAATTTTTCCTTGTCAAAAATATTGACCAGTTCAGTGATTGTAATCACTTCATCCGTTTGAATATGGGTATCTATCAGCTTTTGAATTTGTCCTTCGTATTGTTTGTAATCAATCCGGTCAGAGTACCGTTCAAATACTGCCAAACGAAGTTTCAGGAACATGGCCAGGTCACTTTTATACCGCTCGATAAGCTTTTCTTCCACTTGCTTGTGAAACTGGATTGAAGACAACGCCACTTTCAGCGATTTGGCAAATGAGGCCAACTTGTCGTAAAAAACGACTCTGACCGCTTCATCGCGCAACAATTGCTGATAGGCTTCAGCATCGCGTTTATTGCCGATGGTTTTAAATAAGTCCCACAATTCAGAATGCCTTTGCGGCAACTTTTTTATTTCATCTTCGATGTTTGTTAAGGTTCCTTCCAGGTCACTTTCATCGAAATCTTCCATCGAAGAATATAAGTCCAGTGAGGTGTCCAGTTCATCCAACACACCATAATAGTCGATGATGTAGCCAAATTCTTTGTCGGGATAAACCCGGTTAACCCTGGCAATTGCCTGAAGTAACGAATGCCCTTTCAGATTCCGGGTCAGGTACAAAACCGTATTTTTAGGCTCGTCAAAACCTGTAAGCAGCTTGTCGACTACAATAATAATCTCAGGATCAGGCTGATTTTTAAAACGACTGATGATATTTTTTTCGTACCGTTTCGGATTCCCGTGTTCGTTCATCATCCGTTTCCAAAAGCCTTTCACCCGGTCCGATGATTCTCCATAAGCGCTGTCTTCACCTTCTCGTTCATCAATCGGAGAAATCAACACTTCAGTAGAAACTATATTGATTTCATCCAAATAGGCTTTGTAACGAATAGCAGCCTCTTTGCTTTGGCAAACCAGTTGTCCTTTAAATGGGGTTTCTCCTTGCCAGTTGTCCCGAAAATGGAGACTAATGTCCCAGGCAATGGCATAAATTTTCTGATCGGCAATATTCAATTGGTCGGCACGGCTGAATTTTTTCTTTAAATCGGCCCGTTGATATTCGGTAAGCGGCTCCGAAATCCGGGAAAAGAAGTTGTCAATTGGACTTTCATTTACTTTTTGAATGGCATGGCGACCTTCGTACAACAGAGGCACAACAGCTTTATCTTTTACAGCCTGATCAACCGTGTAGGTGTCAATCATTCCACCAAACCGGGCAGCCGTATTTTCATCTCTCTTGAAAAGTGGTGTTCCGGTCATGGCAATGTAACAGGCATTGGGCATGGTTTTGAGCATATCGATGTTAAACGTTCCATGCTGACTGCGATGCCCTTCATCCACCAAAACAAAGATATCGGGCGATAAAAGCGGCTGTTTAAGCTGCCTGACAGCCTTTTCAAATTTATTGATTACGGTTGTCACAATTACATCGCTTTTGCTTTCTAGTAATTCGACCAGGCGGTTTCCTGTGGTAGCATTTTCCACCAATTTTCCACACTTACAAAAAGTTCCGGTAATCTGATCATCCAAATCAACCCGATCGGTTACTAAAATGATTTTCGGATTTTTAATCGACTTCTCTAATGCGATTGCCTCTGCCAGCATGACCATTGTCAACGACTTGCCACTCCCCTGGGTATGCCAGATAACACCGCCTTTGCGTTTTCCACCTTCAATATTATTGATCCGGCTAAGTGTTTTCTTTATGGCGAAGAATTGCTGGTACCGGGCTATTTTTTTCACGCCATTGTCATATACAATGAAATTAAAAGCCATATCAAGCAATCGTTCCGGATGACATAAGCTGAACAAATATTCATCCTGTTTTACCGGCAGTATCTTTTGGCTTTCCAGGTCATCGAAATGCTTGCGAACATACCTGAACCGGTCGCTGAATAATTTGTTTTTCTGGTCAGTACCAAGTGGTATATTCTTAAATTTCATCAAGGAATTGCCGTACGACTGCTCTTCCTGCAAATTCTGAAATTTTTCATTCCACTGAGACCAGAACTTTTCCGGCGTTCCGATGGTGGCAAAAGAGCAACTATCTGTGGCTAAACTAAGAAGGCATTGTGCAAAAACAAACAAGGAACGAATCCCGTCTTCCTGTTGGTTTCTTAAATGTTGAGAGATGGCCTGTGATAACGGCTCCTTCATATCCGGCCGTTTACATTCAATAATGGACAAAGGAATGCCGTTTACAAACAATACAATATCAGGGCGGTAGTGCTCTTTGCTGGCGCTGCGCATCACGCTGTATTCTTCAGTAACATGAAAAATGTTATTGCTGATGTTTTGCCAGTCGATGTATTGCAGAGTAAAGCTTTTTTTATCTCCGTCGATGCTTTGTTCGAGCGATTTACCCAAGGTTAGCAGGTTATATGCTGTTTCACTGGCAGCAATATATCCTTCGTTCATCGGAAGATCTTTGAGCGCCTGAATGCCATTCTCAATGTTGGTGTCGCTAAAAACGCTGGTTTTGGTTGAGCTAATTTTGATCGAGTTGATTTCTTTCAACTGGGTTCGCAATACATCTTCAAGCAACACATTGGTTGTTTTTCCGCTCCGCATTTGCATGGCCTCTCCCGGCGACAAATAGATATAGCCCAGGTTTTGTAGCATCTGCAAAGCAGGTACCTGACTGATATGATCTTCTTTAAAGCTTGGTGTATCCATTCTTTTACCGTTTTGGAGAATTTTGTCGCTTTATGGAGAATTGATTATTCAAAACCAATTTTCTAAATTCCTATTTATCAGCACATTATTTTATCACTAAGTTGTTACTGCCTGAAATATGGAGAATCGTGGGCTAAATATGGAGAATTATCACCAAGGTAATTTACCATGTTTATTTCGTAAATACCAACTCAAAATATCAATTTACTCCTATAACCGTTTTACCATTGGCATTTAATTCTCCATTAATTCAACATTATTATTATTTGAAGTGACTTTATCAATGAGAGAAATCCATCTATTCTTTATTTCATCACTACACCTTGTTACAATCCTATCAAAATTTCGTTGGAAGTCTTTAGCTAAATCAACTTTCCAACCTTCCTGAAGGATATATCCATTTTCCTTAGCAAAACCTTCCATCTGATTCACGATTGGCAAATTTTTATTATATATGTAATCGAATTCATCCTCGCTATGAACCCTCCTGAAATGTTTTGAAAATAGCCTCGCAAGTTCATCTTGCGGCATTAAATCTTCTATTTCAAATTCTCCTTCTCCCATGAAACTTGAAACCGGAATCACCTTGTCCTTTTCGGTAATATACAAACCACTATGTAGTTGTTTAATCTTATCCACCCCAGGTTTATCAGAATCCATAATCACAAAAGGCAAATTATCTTCTCTACCTAATAAAATTCTAACTACAGGAGATATGCCTTTAACACCACCAGTCGGAATAAAGACTACTTCTTTCTCATTCTTGTATTTACCTTCTGCCAGAACATACTTTTTGATCTGTTGAAGATATATTTGGTCTGAAATTCCTTCTACTAAAACAGGTTGACATCCAATTAATAATGTATCCGAAACTGTTAGACCAATAGCCGCATGTATTGGATAAATAGACTTTTCTGAGATCTTTCTGTTCGCTCGTAGATCATTAGAAACTATTGACTCTCCAGTATCACTAATATACATCGCTTGAACACCACTCAAATTATTTGTACTTACCAGAAACGGAGAGTGGGTTGTATAGATTAATTGGTTTTCATTTGCCAAAGAATTGAAAAATGCAATTAAATCCATTTGGGCAACAGGATGTAGCGAAATACCCGGTTCATCTAGCAACAAAATACAGTTCGAATGAGAATCCTTACTTTCGACTAAGAAAACTAGAAAAAAACTAAAAAACCATTGTAACCCCTTACTTCTTCCTTCTAATTCAATTCTCTCGGGTCGCTTGTCATCACTTACCCAGATTCTAAAATGATTTCCGTCAGCCTGAAAATCAAAAATATACCTTCCCTGTTTCCACCAACCAGCAAAATCTCTTGTCAGTGTGGTCGATGCAGACTGTAAAAGGATTCCACGTTCTTTCTTTTTCCGGCTTTCTTCTTCAATATTAACATCTTTTGCTTCCTCTATATGTTCATTTGTCTTTGACCTGCGACCGCTATAATCCGTCGTGAACTCTAAAATCCTAACAGGTAATGCTTCTTTTCCGAGCTCCAGTATCTGTTCAGGAGATAGTTTTACAAATTCGAATAGCACTTTTAAACTTCTGGCCTTTGCCCTTTCTTTTTCTCCTAGGTCAGTCCTTTTGAAATTATCAATAACATGAGGAAGGTATATCTCAGAGTCAAGATTTCCATAGTCCGAGTAATAAACAAATGTTGGAAGGTTATCTTTAACAACTTTAATACATTCTGATGTTATCTGGATTCCATTTTCATCGAAAGCCCAAATAACCTTACTGATTTCATTGAAAAAATATGTAGTAAAGAAGTTGTTTATGTTTACTTTTCTTTTGTAGTTCTGTTCAAGAAACAATTCAATAGAATTTTTGATCCCAATAATCTCTGCTTGAATATAACCTTTTGTTGGTTCTATTTTTCCTCTTTCTTCATCAATTTTTTGATCAATCTTATCTAAATCAACTTTATCTTCTTTTGACTGAAGATCAGAAATTTTAAATTCTGAAGATAGTTTATTTAATATTGAGGATAAATATATACCATCAATAGAGCTTAATTTATTCTGAGCAAATTGATAATCACAATCCCCTTTATATTTCCGGCTTATTATGATGTTTTTTACTACACTTTGATGCCACCCCGTAATTTGCGATAATCTTTCAGCAACTAAATTATCAAATTCAAACTGAGCAGTAATGAAAACCTCTTCGCCTTTTGTGCTACCAAAACTATGATATTTTTTTCTCGGGTAATCCACTAATGGAACTATTGGTTCTCCATTTGCAGGATTTAATTTCCATAAAGCAAGCAATAGGTTGGTTTTTCCAGATTCATTGGTACCAACAAGGCATGTGACATTTTCTGCATCTATCCATCCGGAATCTTCAATAGAACGGAAATTCTGTACTCTAAATTTTACAAGTTTAGCTTTCATATTTCTATAAGGTTAAATTATTTTCATAAATGCATAAGTTACACCTGAATCATCCGTTTCTGCCTATCCAGATTATTGGTTGAAGTATTAATTTATATTTTCTCGATAGTGGAATACCAGTTTGGTCTCAGTAATCTTCAAAACCTCATCTTTATCCTCATCGTGCAGACTCAAGCCTCTTTGCTTTCCTTTCAACATCAACATCACCTCTCGGTGAGGCCAAAAAAGTTCTTCAGTAGAATTGCTAAATTGTCGACCATTTGCTTTGGCTAGGGCTATTCGCTTTTGATTATGCTTTGTGAAATCACCTGGCTTATTTTTGCGGGAAAGCTTAACACCAACATCCAGATCGCCTAAAGTTTCTTTGTCTGATAAGTAACTGCCAAAAACTTTTATGCTCTCCACAAAATATATTAATTCACCATTTTCGTTAATTGATTTTGCCCGTTCAATCAGTTCGTTCAATAGTTGAGTTGCTTTCTGTCTGCTAATGGGTTTCGAGGCATTGGCAATACCAAACCGTCTGCCCCTTTCAGTATCTGTTAATTCGTATTGGCAAATATGATTGAATTCTTCTTTCGTCAGAATCAGGTAATTATCTTCAATCAGTTTCGTTATCAGCTGTTTGGCCACCTCTTCAGGTTGTTTTATCACGTTGGAAACTCTAGTCGTAACTTCTTCTTCGGAATTTCCCCAAAGTCTTCCTTTCATAGCCTGACGAACCACTTCCCGTATTATAAGAATTGGCTGACCAAAAAGGACTTCTTTTGAATTGATTTGCATACTTGCAAGTTTAAATTTCAATCTTACCTTTTTCATTAAGCAGCATCAGTGTCACTCCCTTTTCTGCAAATGCAATTTTTCAGATTATATGAATTACAATTGCACACATAACCAACTGCTTCTTCTACAAATTAATAGATGTTAATCTATAAATCACTTTGCCTTACTTTTCATTTCCAAAATCTCATTTTCAACAATACGATTGATGTCATTTACATATTCGCTATACTTTCTCAATAGTTTTTTATTAAGAGGTATCAACGGAAGTATTCCAAATATCAATTCGACAGAACAACCAATCAGATATTGTGTAAATTCTCTCGTATCATTAAACCCGAATCTAATTGTAAGGAAAACGAGGGAGCCAACAAGAATTGGAATGCCAATAGTTTTCAGCCTGTTATTCCGGAGTTCAATATCATATTTGTCTCGAAGTTCTCCTCTTCTTCTGTTTCTGTATTCATCGATTATTATATCTCTTTCTCTTTCCGCTTGCTCACTTCTTGATATTGCAAGGCTTTCTTTGCTATGTGCTTCTTCAACTTCTTTTACCATTCCGATAGTATCACCTTCCATGAACCGTCTTAGATAAAGAGCCACGTTTTCTTCTTCCTCTCCGGCAACTCTTAGTCTTTTAACTTCTTTTGCTACTTCAATGACCTTATCATGTGGAAGTTCATTAACCTTGATGTTTGTCCTTAAAATAAAAGCAAGATCCTTCACTTCAAAAGCATCACTTTCTGGTACTAGCGAGTATTTTATAAGGTTTTTAAATAGAGGGGCGAAATTTGAAGCTGACATATTAACTCCACCACTATTAACTGCCATAAGAGCAATTACAACATCTAATCCAATCGCAATTTCATTTTCATCCCTTATGCAATGTTCAATTGCATAACGTTTCATGGTACTATCACTTGTTATAATCCAACACTTTTCATCTTTTCTGATGAATTGGGCTCCGCTAATCATTCCAGCATCATGAATAAGTGGTTTCTCTCTTTTATCCCGGCCTGCTCTTTTTTTGTATGTGTCATTTATTTGGGTTTTTACCTCTGGATTTGTTTCCCCAACTTCAATAAAATCGCTTAATTCAGCATAGTCATAATTTATAATTGGTAAGTCTTCACTGAAAATGGAAGGCATCTCCATTAAGCCAGTAAACATTCTGCCAACATCGTCTCCATTAGTACATCCTCTTCTTAATGCAGTTTGAATAAACGCGCAGTCAGAAGACTTTAATACGCTTATATCGAAATTATTAAATACATTAATCGTTTCTTGTCTTCTCCAATCCATTGCCCTCAAATATTCATCTCGTGTTATATTCAGATAAACAGGAGTAATATTTAATTGCTTAAAAATCGTTTCCAAAGACTTGAGTGAATTTGAAAGTTCATGTTCTTCCAAATCAAGTATCATCAAGATATTTGTATCCAAGATAAATTTGCTATCCTTAAACATCTCAATAGTGATGCCATCAGCATAATTTCTTGCAGTAATTAGCCTTGATGAAAACATTGAAATTCCATAATACCAGAACAATAAATTATCATCGGAATCTTCGCTATCAATAAATTTGATAAATTGGATTTTTAACCATTCTTTATCCGCATCAAGTATTGTATTGTTATTAAGCAGAGCATTGTTTAAAATCTCATGTATATTTGGAACAACATTTGAACCATTTTTGCCTCTATATGCTATCTGTTGAAACCATTCAAAACTGTATTTCTCAAAAAAACAAATAACGGAATCGTTAAACCAATCTTCAATATCTTGTTTTTTACTTTCGGCTTTAGCGAAATATTTATCAAGAACTTTAGATAGCAGGTTTTTATTACTTTCAATTTCCCTGCGTAAATCATCTTTGTATTCATTATGTATGAAATGACGATTTGATTTTACATTTAGTTTGCGTGCTTTAATCAGAACACGAATAGCATCTTCTATATCTACTTTTGAAACTGGTGATGATAAAACAGTTGACAATTCTGCTTCAATTTGCCTTAACAGTGTTCCATCTCCTTTTAGGTAGACAATCTTTAAAATGAGTTGAGAAAGTGCAATTTTAGAAAGTGTCTTAAACTGCCCATCATGCTTAATGTAAATCGTGTGTAATTCTCTTTTCATATTCTATTGGTCTATGGTTAGTCTTTTCTTTCCAGTCAACAGCACCTGCATCATCCCCTTTTTCTGCTCACGCAGTTTATCGGTTTTGGCTTTAAGCAGTTGTATTTCTTTATCGGCTGCTTGCAGTACCTGGGCAATGGCGGTTTGTTCTTCGATGGAGGGAGCGGGAATCTGAAGTTTTAAAAAATCAGATTGTCCTAAAGTTTTATTTCTTCCCGCCCCACCCGGAGAAGCAAGTCCAAGTAGATGCTTTCCACGAGGAGATTTAAAATAATAAAGTAAATAGTCTAAGTCTATGACTCCTTTTTGGGGTTTATACATCGGGAAGCGATGAGATGCAATCATGCCGATTTCATTCTCAGTTGTTTTAGCGATCGCATGTTCCCATGCAAAAACAATATTTACAATGAAACAATCTGGCTCAATCCAAAAAACACTTTTGTCACCTAAAGTCGCTCCAATGACTTTTTCTTTATAGAATATTCCCTTCGTATGTGAACGAATACCAATTTGTTGATACAATTCATCTTCTTTAGGAGCAAATGATTTTCTTGATGGGGTTAAAATGTCTTTCAAGGATTTTATTTTCCATTCTCCATTCTCAAACCCCATCAACCGTTTCTTTCCGGTCAATAAATTTTGCGCCAGCCATTTTTTGCGGAGTTCTTTTTGGGCGATGAGTTTGTTATTTTGATTGATAGCAGCGTCCATCAAACTTAAGATGTTGGCAATGGTGCATTGTTCTTGGAGAGGGGGAAGAGGAAGTTTAACTTTCGACAGGTTTGTTTTAGAAACACCATAAACTGAAATTCCAGTTGCAATTCTTCTAAGTTCTCTTACAACCTGCTGATTATTTAATGCATAAGTTCTAAAACCTGTTGCTATTATATCCACATTTCCTCTCGCCGCGAAAGTGTGTAATCCACTCACGACTTTTCTGCCGTTTATATTTTTTAGCTCAACACAATTACAGACTCCTTCAAAATCTTCCGAAGCATCTGCCATTATTAAGTCACCATCTTGAAGTGACGGAAATTCTTCATCTTCAAATTTATTAACATCAAGAAATCCATCTTTTAAAAACGGGACTCTTTGTTCAGTTTCAAAATCTAAAATTTCATTTTCATAAGTTGCATGAATATCTCCGTAATGAATATTCCTAATTTCATCATTTGTCTTTTCATTGGTCAATTGCTCCCTTGAATAGGAAAATGATTTGAGAAAAGAAAATACAGTTCCAAATTCAGGATTTGTCCAATCGCTTGGAATGGTGGTATTGTAAAAGGGTTTTGTGGTGCTATTTTCCATTAATTGGTTAGTTTGAAATTTTGGATGAGTTGATTAAATACCTGATCCACACTTACATTGCCCAATTCCATTTCTTTGAAAATGGCATTTCCGGGCAGGTCGATTTTAATCATATCGGCAAATGCTTGTAAATCGGCTTTAATACTTTCGGGCAATTCAAACAAATTGCCTTCCGCCAGAAACACCGCAAGGCGGAATACATCCAGTTTATGTGTGTTTATTTTATCCGAATCAATCTTTTCGCCCCATTCCTTTGCCTCTTTTAAATCGATGTATGCCCTGGCTTTTAAACAAATAAGGGTTTCAATATTTGCTATTCGAATA
>JANXYV010000090.1 GCA_025355875.1 Prolixibacteraceae bacterium
GTTGACATATTTTCAGGCTCATCAGACTCAAATGGCGATTATTGGTGTTCTTGGTTTGATAGCCAGAAGTGCTATAAAGGAGATCAGTTCTTTGATTATGCTTTAAAATCTGAATAAAAAAAAGAGCAGAAAATAGTTTTGCTTCAAAGGTATCTATTGTTCAATAGATACCTTTTTTAATGCTTTTCAAAATCATATTTCCTATAAATCTGGCCTTTTTTCTGCTCGAATGGATAGGGCGAGTTCGGCAGCTTACAGACAAATAAACACGTTTTAGCGGTTTTTGTACCCTTTGTTCGTTGATAATCAGTTATATTAGCAAATAATAAACTGTATAACTTTTTTTTAATAGCAGAAAGTGAATCAAGTTTATTTTTTAGCAGAAAAACACCCCGGAATCATTTGAAAATAGAGCTTTATTATTCCCTCTTTGAAAATGAAAAACAATATATTTGTTGAATATCTAATCCAATATTTTAGCAGATTCTATTGGATTGATATTATATTTAATACATTGAAAATGTACCTCATTTGTACCTTGTATATGTATATAGCTGAATATCAATCGTAGTTACATTTGTTCAAAGAAAACTTAACCGGAAAATCTTGAAGACGATCAAAATAATCGGACCTGCCTATCCATATCGCGGAGGAATTGCCACCACCAACGAACGGTTGGCACAGGAATTAATATCCATGGGATTTGCGGTTGATCTGGAGACTTTTACGGTTCAGTATCCATCATTTTTATTCCCCGGGAAAACCCAATACAGTGGAAAGCCTGCTCCGGAAGATCTGAAAATCAGGAGAACGATCAATTCAATAAATCCGCTGAACTGGCTGAAGGTCGGATTCCGGATTCGCCGCGAGAAACCTGATCTGGTTATCATTCGTTACTGGCTGCCCTTTTTGTCACCTTGCCTGGGAACCATATCCGGCATAATCCGAAAAAACAAGCATACTATTACTATATGTCTCGCTGATAACATTGTTCCACACGAACACCGCACCGGAGACCGGCAGCTAACCAACTATTTTATTCAACGCATCGATGGACTGATTGCCATGTCGAGGAGTGTGCTGACCGAGGCCACAACGTTCAGAGCGAATTTGGCTTTGGAATATTGCCCTCATCCGATTTTCGATAATTATGGTGAGAAGCTTTCCATGGTTGAGGCAAAACAAAAGCTCGGGCTTGATGTCGGGACAAAATACCTCTTATTCTTCGGATTTATTCGGGATTATAAAGGACTCGATTTATTGATTCATGCCTTTGCTGATGTGCGGTTGCGTAAATTTCCGGTCAGGTTGTTGGTGGCCGGAGAGTATTATTCGAGTCCGGAGCCCTATCTCAAACTGATCAATGAAAATAAGGTGGAAGGATTGATCGATTTGCGAACTGATTTTATACCGGATGATCAGGTGAATCTTTATTTCAGTGCGGCCGACATGGTGGTTCAACCGTATAAAAGTGCAACCCAAAGCGGGGTGACCCAAATCGGATATCATTTTAATATACCTATGTTGGTTACGAATGTAGGCGGTTTATCTGAGATCATTCCAAATGGAAAAGTTGGATACGTGGTTGAACCAGAAATTGAAAGTATCGCCAATGCGCTGGTTGATTTTTATGAAAAAGATCGGAAGGTTGAATTTGAATCCAATATGATGGATGAAAAAAAGAAATTTTCGTGGGCGAATATGGCAAATGCATTTTTAGACGTTTACACTAAAGCAAAAAATCGGGCATGATAATCAAACGTATTCAGGAATCGATAGAAATCAAAACAAAGATACTTTCCGATGAAGTTCTGATTGAACGAATCAGGCAAGCATCGGAGCTTATAATTAATGCGTATCGTTCAGGAAATAAAACCCTTTTTTGCGGAAACGGAGGAAGCGCTGCCGATGCACAGCATCTGGCTGCCGAATTATCCGGTAAATTTTACCTGGACCGGCCTCCGATTCATGCCGAAGCCTGCCATGGTAACAGTTCTTTTATCACTGCAGTTTCCAATGATTACGGATTCGACAAGGCATATTCCCGTTATATACAGGCTGTAGGAAAGAGCGGTGATGTTTTTTTTGCAATTTCCACTTCCGGAGATTCCGAAAACATTGTTCAGGCCATTCATGAAGCAAAGCAATCAAGTTTGAAATGTATTTGTCTGACCGGAGCTTCCGGAGGCAAAATGGCCAGACTGGCCGATATACTCATCAATGTTCCTTCAACCGATACTCCCCGCATCCAGGAAGTTCATATTCTGATCGGCCATATCATCTGCGAGCTGGTTGAATCAGAATTGTTTGGATAAAAGAAGAAAGGCAGCCCTTCCGAACTGCCTTTCCTTATTCCTTATCTTTATTTCTTATTTTACTGAATCCATGTATTCGATCAGTTCAACAACTTTGGTAGAGTAACCCATTTCATTGTCGTACCATGAAACTACTTTTACGAAATTAGGTGACAATTGAATACCAGCTTTTGCATCGAAGATGGAAGTGCGGGCATCACCAACGAAATCGTTTGAAACCACTTCGTCTTCAGTATAACCCAAAACACCTTTTAATTCGCCTTCTGAAGCAGCTTTCATAGCGGCACAGATTTCGGCATAGGTGGTTCCTTTTGCCAAACGAACGGTTAAGTCGACTACTGAAACGTCAGGAGTTGGAACCCGGAAAGCCATCCCGGTTAATTTGCCATTCAGTTCAGGAATAACTTTACCTACCGCTTTGGCAGCTCCGGTTGATGATGGAATGATGTTCTGGCCAGCGCCACGTCCACCTCTCCAGTCCTTCATAGAAGGTCCGTCAACAGTTTTCTGTGTGGCTGTAGTTGCATGAACGGTAGTCATCAAACCTTCCACGATACCGAAATTGTCGTTCAGCACTTTTGCAATCGGTGCCAGACAGTTTGTTGTACATGAAGCGTTTGAAACGAAAGTCATGTCGTTCGTGTATGATTTGTGGTTTACACCCATTACGAACATTGGAGTATCGTCTTTGGAAGGAGCCGAAAGAATTACTTTTTTAGCACCACCGTCGATATGACCCTGAGCTTTTGTTTTTTCAAGGAATAAACCGGTTGATTCAACTACATAGTCAGCACCAACGGCACCCCAGTTGATGTCAACCGGATTCTTTTGTGCAGTTACCCGGATAGTTTTTCCGTTTACGATCAGGTTACCGTCTTTTACTTCAACAGTACCTTTAAATTGTCCGTGTGTAGAATCATATTTTAGCATGTATGCCATATAATCTACATCGATAAGGTCGTTGATTGCAACCACTTCTACATTTTCTTTAGCTACTGCAACGCGGAAAACAAAACGTCCGATACGACCGAAACCGTTGATACCGATTTTAATTTTTGACATTGTTATAAAATTTTAGGTGTGTATAAATGAATACTGATTTTTTTTGAAGACTTTTCTTATTTAAGTCATACAAAATAAATACATATAATCAGAAACGTCAAATTTATTTCCGGTGTTGTGCTCTTGTTAATTTTTAGTTAATGTTGATTCGACATTGAGATTTGAAAAATCGTGGAGGCGGCTTTCCTTATTTTATGACCAATCGCATGGGTAATCGGGAATTCGGATAATGAGGCAGAGTGAAAAACGGATGAGTACTAAATATTCAAAAAACAAAAATGCCGCCAAATCTTTAGGACTCCCAATTACTCCAAAGGAATTTCCTGTTCACTTTCCGGAGTGTTTTGGTGTTTCCGCGAATTGGTGGCAAAAAATGGTTATGATTAAGCTGATAAATTAATTTCGATGTAAAAAGTAAATTGCTCATTGATATATCTACACCAAACGTCATCAATTCGCTTTCCTATTCTTATACCTATTTATATGCAGGTGATTTTATCCTGAAGACATTTTAATTTCGAATCCAGTTTTCAGTCTTTTTTTCGGCATTAGAATTGTTTAATTGCTTACCAGTGGCTGATTCTAAAAGAATATTCAAATCTCAGAGGCTTGAATTTGGATTATTTTACTTAAAAATAGGAAGTTAGGATGGGTTTGGCGATTCAATTGTGCGCATATTCTGTGCGAAAAAGATTATAGTCTCCAATTTCATTATTTTTTTTCAGGCAATACCGAACTATTTTGGTTTCTGTATAATTTTGAGAATGACTGTATTTACTGACCAATTGAAGGAACCAGATCATGGAAGCCCTTCAACTAAATATAATTTGGCTTAATCTTTGTTAACATTTTTTAGGAATTGTAGTTTTTGCCGGATGTTCTTTTCAAATTGTGTTACTTTTAGGTATTCTGGCGTCATTAAAACAGATCCATGAGGATGCCGATGGTATAGGATTGTGAAAAAAAAATGGTTGCCGCAAAAATTATTGTAATCCCGGCGGTAATATCAATAATAAGTGTAATTTTAGCCGTGTTTGTTGGGCTTCATTCCACGAAGCTCACTTCACTTGTTCAAATAGTTAAATCTGAAAAATGAAAATGATGACGCGTTTCTGTTTTGACTCAGGATGAGATGAAACTTTGCAAGACGTAGGAAAATATGTACAATTGGCCAATAAATTTTATTTTATTGGTCGCTATTGTTGTACATTGCTGATAATTTTTATACGTTTGCATTATTAAGTGTTTGAATTTACGCAGTTAAATCTGTTATTAAGATAAAAATGAGTTATAAAATTCAATCAATCAATCAATTTAAGTTCAATTTAAAAACAAATGCTATGAGAAAATCATTTACTAGGCTCTTTGGTCTCGTGATGTTTTTAGCTCTTCTTTGCTCTGTTACGATGTCTTTTGCTCTTGGTGTTGGGATTCCAGTCACCAAGGTTTTGCCAAAGGACAATGGAGCTGTGAAGGCTTACACAAAACCCACAGACAAGATTAATGTAATTTTTGGCGAGGCTGTGAAAGCAGGTTCTGGCTACATTCGTCTTTATGACACGAATGGCTTGCAACGTACTATTACCGCCACTGATTCAAGGATCTCCTATGCTAAAGGAGATACTGTTGTTATCGACTTTTCTGCCGATCAGAAAGAGTTGATGGAGTATACAGTTTCGATTGACGGATCTGCTTTTGCTCCTGTTGCGATTGCATCCGGAACTTCGGTTTCAGTGCCAGATTGGAAGTACACTGTTGGTGATTATACCAACCCAACTTTGAAATCTGTTGTTCCTAAAAAAGATGACAAAGTCGCACAGACTATTAGTTTGGCAATGACTTTTGATGATGCTCCTAATCTTGCTTCTTCCATGTTGTTGGGATCCGGAAAAGTGGCTGTTTATAAAGCCGATGGCAATGTATGGGATTTGATCGATGTTGCCAGTCCTGGTGCTCACACAGTAACTTTTGCTGCTGGAGTTTTAACAATTTCAGGTATTCGTGGTTTAGAAGACCTTACTGATTATTCTGTTACTATTGGCGCTGGCGTCATTACTGATAATGGTTTGCGTGCTGATAATGTAAAAAACCCTTATGCTGGTTTGACCGACCGCTCTGTTTGGAAATTCTCTTCAAAGGACTTTACTATTCCTGGCTTGGCCGATGGTTATCCTAAAATTGCGAATGTAGGGAACACTTCTGCTGATGTTTTAGTAAAAGCTTCAGAAAAAGGTACTGCTTATGCGATGTTTCTTCTTCGTGCTGTTCCAGATGTTGCTAATCCTGCTCAAACTGCAGCTGCTGTAAAAGCTGCCAATAATAAAGTTGCGATTGATGCAGCAAATACTGAATATAAAATCAGTCTGTCCGGAATGGGCGCTGCGAATCTTAGCCAGGTTTTTGATGTTTATGTGATCACTGAAAATGCGGATGTAACTGCTACTGATGCTGACGTTAAAACCCTTACTTGTACAACTTCTGAAAATGTTAAGCCTTCATTGTTAACTGTAGGATATGTAAAAGGTGATGTTACGACAAGTAAACTAATTGATAATACTTATCCAACTATTGATCAGGCTATTACAAAAATTGTATTTCATTTTGACGAAGGTGTTAAAGTTGGTGCCGGAACTGTGATGATTTATAAAAAATCTGACAATTCAGTATATACTAGCATTGATGCTTCAGCGATCTCTATTAATGATGCCGGAGATGCTGTAGGTACGCTATCTAAAGCGTTTGAAAATAATGCGCAGTATTACGCATTTATTCCTTCTACTTTATTTGCTGATAAATGGAATAATTTGTATGGCGGTGTAAATACCACTACCAGTTGGACTTTTTCAACCAACGACATTATTCCTCCTACCATTGTAAGCTATACACCTGCTCAGGGTTCTGTAAATGTTGCCAAGGATAAATCTATTGCGATTAAGTTCAGTGAAGTAATTACTGTAGATCCTTTAATGTTTACCTTGCAGGAAAATGGAACTAGTGTTCCTTTTACATATACTGTTGATAATAATAATAATGCGTATACAGTTGTCACTGTTACACCAAGCACACTTGCAACCGCAGATACTCCAGCTAACAGTTGGCCAAGTAATTCGGTAGTTACCGTTACAGTAAATGGTAATTTGAAAGATCTGGCTAATAATACACTTGGATTAACCCAGGGTAGTTCATTTGTTGCTGCAGACTATATCGGACCAAAAGTAAAATCATGGTCAGGCACTCCAATGTCTCCTTCAGATGCGATTGTAGTTAAATTTGATGAACCTATTCGTTTATTGGGTGGAACTCCGATTACAGCTTCTAATCTGTGGACGATTATTACCTTGAAAGTTACTGATGCAAATGGTGTGAATGTTAATGCAACGTATGCCATTAATTCTGATAATAATACCATTACAATTACTCCAACAAGTCCTTTGGCAAGTAGTGGTACTTATTATGCTGCTATCAGTTCGGATGTTGAGGATTATTCAGGCAATAAATGTATTGATCTTGCAGCAGCACGCAGCCAGACCTATACAATCAAAGATGTTATTCCTGCTACTGTTTCAATCGATGTGGATGGGAAAACAGATGTTGCAACGAATGCTACTCCTGTCATCAGCTTTAAACAAGGCTCTACTTTGGATGAAGTAGCTCAGCTTTACTTTAATAATAGTTGGACAACTTATGCACCTGTTACTGTAGATGCATTTGCTGGTATGGGCAATGTTATCGTCCTGAAAAAAGGAGATGCCAATGGACCAAACATTCCATTTACAGTTGCTTCAGCTGACGACAAAGCATTTACAGTAACACCAGCTACCGCATTTGATGGAGCACAGACCTATTATATTGGTATTGGCGCTTCAACCAAAGATGCAAGTGGAAACCTTAGTGCTGCCAAATATGCCAGTTTTACAACTAAATACGTAGCTGCACCTACTCTTTCTTCTGTAAGTCCGGCTAAGGATCAGACTGAAGTTGGGTTGAAAGCTACCTTGGTTGCTACTTTCAATACTGATATTCAATTAGATGCTGTTGCCTATGCAACAACCCCTATCACTTTAGCTGGATCTCCTGTTCTTTTCTCTGATCTTGTTGTTTCAGGAAGCACGCTTACTATTAAACATGGAGATTTTGCAGGTAGTACTAATGGCGAATCAAAAGAAATCATAGTTCCTGCAAATATTGTTCAGAATAAGGCTTCAGGCGCTAATTTCGGCGGTATTGCTGCCGGTGCATGGAAATTTACCACGGTTGATCAGTTATTCATGTCTTTCACTTTGGCTCCTGATTTCCTTGTAACTCCTGCCCTTAATGATCCTCTGGTTATCGTAGTCAGTGAAAAGGCTGTGGCCGGAACTGGAAATATTACCATTAAAAATGCAGTGACCGACTTTTTAATTGAACAGATTAGTTCAACTTCAGGTCAGGTTAGTTATGCTTATGATGGTGGTGCAAATACTACAACCATTACAATTAAGCCTTCTGCAAACTTTGTTTATGGTGGTCAATACTATGTTGAAGTTGACAATGGTGCTATTGTGGATACCCATGGAAATAAAATTCCTGCCATTGTTGGTAAAATAAGTGATGCCACGGTTGCGAACTGGACATTTACTGCTGTAAATAGCGACCTGGTTGTTACAAAGGTTTCTCCTTTCATGGTAGAAAATGTTGCTAATGATGCAGATATGGTTGTAACGTTCAACCGCGATATCGTAAAGGGAACAACTGGTAATATTGGTTTTGTTGAATATGGTTTCGATGAAATTACTTTAAAACAGACTGTTAATTATGGTATTTCAAGTGCCAACCTGATTGTTTCCGGCAACACTTTAACCATTAAACACCCTGATAAACCATTCAGTAATAATTCAACCATCTTTGTTACAATGGAGTCTGGTGCGATTAAAGCTGCTTCAAAAACCTCTAGTTCGACTTCTTTAGCAGTAGCTGATGGAAAGAAATTCTATGTTGGCGACAATTTACCGCCGGTTCCTACGGTTAATGTAACATGGGATGATGGAGCTAAGAACTATGTTCAGGTAAATACAAACATCACAATTACTTTCAATGAAGATGTTTTAAATGTTGCAACTGGTTTAGCTTTAACAAACGACAATGTTACTTTCAGTGGTGGAATCATCCAATTGCTGGATGCTACAATGACTCCTGTCGATTTCCAGGGTACTGTTTCCGGTCGTGTTATTACGATTGATCCGACTTCAAACTTGCTTGAAAGTAAGACTTATGCTGTTGTAATTGTTAATAATAAGATTAAAGATAAATTTAGTCATAACATTACTCCTGCTTACACAGCTATCTTTAAAACAATTGATGCAACTAATCCTGATGCGGCTGCTACTTTAGCAGGTGCGGCTACTTCTGTCAATGTTAGCGCTGTTACCGTAACTGATGCAAATCCAAAGAATTTCTACTATTTGTTGAAGAAAGAATCGGATGCTGCTCCAACAGTTGCACAGGTAATGGCTGGTACAAAGAAAGATGCCAGTTCAGGTTCAGTAGCTAATTTCTCAATTAGCAACCTGGATGCTGCTACCTCCTATGTACTTTATTTTGTGGCTGAAGACTCCTTTGGGAATGTATCGGCTGTGAAGAAGACTAATGCTGCCAGCACCACAGACACTCTTGCTCCGGTATTGGTTTCTACCGATCCTGCTAACGGAGATGTAAATGTGGACAACGCTAAAGTTATTGCATTGACATTCAGTGAAAATGTAGTAAAGAACCCAACACCTCCGGCTGCTTCTAAAATTTACATGAAGGATAAGGCAACCAATGCAATCATTATGACTTTGGATGCAACTGCCCTTGCTAATGATGCTACTCTTCCGTCCAAGAAGATCCTGTTGACGACTGGTTTCGCAGGAGGTCTTAATCCGGTACTTGTTTATATCGAAATGGATGGCGGTTTGATTCAGGACGTGGCAACAACTCCAAATGCTTTTGGCGGTGTTTCAGGCGCTGATAAGATCTTCTATACCTATGAAGATAATACTGCTCCTACGGTTTCTGACTTTAAATATTCCGGAGATGATATTAATCACGTCAACGTGAACAGTAACCTGAATTTGGTTTTCTCGGAAGCTGTTCAGGCAGGTACTGCAAATGCTATCCTTTATAAGAGTGATGGTGACGGTGGTTGGCTGCCTGTTGAAGTATATAAAGGTACTGAAGTTTCAATTTCCGGGAATACAGTTTCTATAAATCCTACAGCAGATTTGCTGATTAACACAGCTTACAAATTAGACGTACAGGCTGCTTTTGTAAAAGATTTATCTTCTAACAAAAACTCTAACCCGATTTATTCAGTTAGTTTTACGACTAATACCAATGTTGCTCCGGTATTAACTATATTGCCTGCTTCTTCAAATACAATTGCCAAAACTTCATTAACACACATTGTATTTAATTTTAACAAGAATGTATATTTAACTATTGCCGGATTAAAGAAATCATTGCTTATTTTAACTTCTGCGGATGTTAAAAATCAGATGACTTTCAAAAGAGGTGATGGTACTTCGGTTCCATTTGAACTTGAACCTGGCATGAAAGGATCTAATTTTTACCATATTTTGGTGGCAGCCGCAGATTTGGCTGACTTGACCTCGTATTCGATTACGGTTTCAGGTTATACAGATATTGATGGTTTGGCTATGGATCCTACAACAGTATCCTACAAAACCAATGATGGTAAAGCTCCAGTGATTACATTCAATCCAGCCGATAAAGCTGTGAATGTATTGGGTACTTCTGCTTTGACCATGACTTTTGATAAAACAGTTTATAATTACGTTGATCTGACCGTTGATGGTAAGTTTTATAAACCATTCACCAATGACAACGTTGATTTGGTTGTATACTTAAAAGATGTAACTGCTGGTGCACCTGTAAAAATGGATGCTACTTATAATGGCACCAATGTATTTACAATTACTCCTGCTGCAGCTTTGATTTCAAGTCACAAGTATGAATATGGATTGATTGATGGCCAGGTAGTTACAGATATTAATGGTAATTATTTGAACGGAACTGATGCTGGAACTAGTGTGCAATTCACTGTTAAGGATACTGAAAAACCTGTATTCACCATTGCTGCCGGAAGTGTTAGTCCTGATCCAATGGCTGTAAGTGTTGCTGCTGACGCAAAAATGTGGATTATCTTCAACGAAGAAATCCTGGTTGGAACCGGAAGTATCAATATTCGCAAAATGGATGGTACTATCGTAGAATCCATCAGTGGAAGTGGTTTAACTAAGGATGGCGACAATAAGATGAAGCTGAACATTACGCATAAGAATTTCATGCCTGTATCAGATTATTTTGTTGAAATTGGCGCTGGTGTAGTTACCGATATGACTGGTAATACGAACGTAGCTATGGTTGATCCTACCAAATGGGTATTTACAACCAAAGACACGTATACTTTAACTTCACTAAATACTCCGATGGGAGATAATACTCCAAGCCAGACTAACGTTGAAATGGCATTTAATAAACCGGCTACTGCCAATGCGAATAAATTCCTTGCAATTTATAAAGCTGACGGTACTGCTGTTTATCAGGTTGCTGCTTCATCAATGTTACCTGCTTCCGGTACAAAGGCAGTTTTTGCCAATGTTCCGCTGGCTAAAAATCAGGCTTACTACGTACATATTGAAGACAAAGCTTTTGTGGATGGTTCAGGCAATACCCTTGCCGGAATTAATGATAATAGCTGGGTATTCTCTACCGTAAACAACATCTCACCAAAGGTGACTGCTATGTCTCCGTTGAACAATGCAACTGACGTTTTCCAGGCTGCTACGTTCACTCTTACATTCGACCGTGCAATTGCCAAGGGTACCGGATCTATTTCACTTCGCAATAAAGTTACCGGTGTTGAATTTACTTCGGTTGATATTGCTGCGGCTACTATTACTGGTTCTGTATTAAGCTTTAATTTCCCGGTTGTTCTGGAAAAGAACGTAGCTTACTACGTGATCATCCCTGCCGGATTGGTTACCAATACTGAAGTAACTAAAGATCCTTATGCTGGTATTTCAAATACTTACGACTGGACTTTTGCAACTGGTAATGATATATTAAAACCAACCCTGGTTTCAGGTGCACCGAATATGGTTCTGGATGCTAAACCAAAGGCAACTACTTTGGTAGCTACATTCAGCGAAGCTGTAAAATTGGCTGCTGGTAACCTGGTTATCTACAGTGCTGCCAAAGACACAGTGGTTGAAAAAATCGCTTTGACTGCTGCCATGATCAATGGTAAAGTAGTAACTGTTGTTCCAACCAAATTGGTTGAAAGAGCTAGCTACTATGTATTAATCGATGCCGGTTCGGTTACTGACTTGGTTGGAAATGTTTTTGATGGTCTTGCTGACAAAACCGTTTGGACATTCTCTACCGGAGACTATACCGCTCCTACCGTTGTTGTAACCAATCCTAAAGCTCCTATTCCTGCTGTATTCACTGTTGGTTTGACATTCAGCGAGCCAGTTACAGGAGTATCTGACGGAACTGGAATCATGGTAACTGGTGGAACTTTCACAGTTTCCGGTGCAGGTAAAGATTATGTCTTAACTGTAACTTCGAAAGAAGTAACTGCTGTAACGATTGTACTGAGTGACCTGATTAAGGATACTTCAGCCCAGACAAATAAACTGGTTCCGGTAACCTTGAATTATACGACTGGTGACTTAACAGCTCCAACTGTTATTGTTACTGATCCTGTTGCTCCAATTCCTGCCAGTTTCATGGTTGGTTTAAAATTCAGCAAAGATGTAACTGGTGTATCTGACAAGAGCGGTATCACTGTAACCGGTGCTACTTCCTATACAGTAACCACTACTACAGCTAAAGATTATACGCTGAATATTGTAGCTCCTGAAAAAGCTGCTGTTACGATCGTTCTGAGTGATATGATTAAGGATTTGGCAGTTCCTGCTAATTCTTTGGTTCCGGTAACCTTGAATTACAAAGTTGGTGACTTTACTGCTCCAACTGTTGTAGTAACCGATCCTAAAGTTCCTGTTGCTACTACATTTACTGTAGGTTTGGCATTCAGCGAAGATGTAGTTGGAGTTTCTGATAAGAGCGGTATCACTGTAACCGGTGCTACTTCATATACTGTGGCTGGTTCAGGTAAAGATTATACCTTGACTGTTATTGCTCCTGAAGTGACTGCTGTTAGCATTGTTCTGGGCGACAAGATTAAAGATTTGGCTGTACCAGCTAATTCTTTGGTTCCTGTAACCTTGAATTACAAAACCGGTGACTTTACAGCTCCTACTGTAGTTGCTACTGGTCCTGTTGCTCCAATTCCAGCTACGTTTAACGTTGGCTTGGTGTTTAGTAAAGATGTTACCGGAGTATCTGATAAAACTGGTATTACAGTAACTGGCGCTACATCCTATCTTGTTACAGGTTCAGGTAAAAATTATACTATGATCGTTACTGCTCCTAGTCAAGCTGCTGTTAAGATTGTTTTAGGTAGTTTGATTAAAGATTTGGCTGGTAATTCATTGGTTCCTGTAACCTTGAATTATAACGTTAGCGATATCGTACCTCCTTCAGTGGTTAGCTTTACTCCAACCGGAACAATTACTGATAATCACCCAACCTTCGTGGTTACTATGTCTGAACCAATTCAATACGGTTCTGCAGGCAACCTGAAAGTTTATAAGTTTGGTGTTAGCAAACCTACATTAACAATTCCTGTAACAGCTGCTATGGTTAGTGGATCTAAAATTACAGTAACCTATCCTGTCAATAATGCTACTATTGGCGGACTTGACAAAAACACTGAATACTATGTGTTAGTTGATGCCGGTGTTGTTAAAGATATGTCTGGCAATCCTTCACCTGCTCTTGCTGATCCAGGTGTATGGGGTTTCAAAACCGGACCAGACTTTAAGACTGTTATTGAGCCAAGTGCTTCTCTCGAGTTTAAGGTTTATCCAAACCCATTTGTTGATTACGTGAATATTGAGAATGCTACTATGCTGTCTAAAATCGTTGTGACAAACATCGCTGGTCAGACAGTAAAACAAGTAGTAAACCCAACCGATCGTATTCAGTTAAACGAACTGCGCAGCGGCGTTTACTTTATCTCTCTGTATGACATGGATAATGTAATTGCTAAAACTGCAAAGATTGTAAAAAGGTAATACCGAATTGATTGATTAAAAAGGGGAAGCTTGCGGGCTTCCCTTTTTTTTTGTTATAAAGTCAAAACCATTAAACTTTTATGAACTATGGAATTGCTAAAATCTCATCGTACAATCAGGAAATATTTACCGAAAACTATTCCTGAAGATATTTTGAATGAACTGCTCGAATCGGGCATTCAGGCTTCAAATACGGGGAATATGCAGCTGTATAGTATTTTAATTACCCGGAATGAAGAAAAGAAGGCTTTGCTCGCGCCGTTGCATTTTAATCAGCCGATGGTTTTGGCTGCTCCTTTATTGTTGACTATTTGCCTGGATATGAATCGGTTTTCGAAATGGTGCAAAATCAATCATACCTATACTGACTTTTCGAATTTATTATGGCTCCTGAATGGGATCATTGATTCAGCTATTCTTACTCAAAATATCTGTGTGGCTGCAGAAAATGAAGGACTAGGGATCTGTTATTTGGGGACAGCACTGTATAATGCTCCGGAAATTTCTACCATTCTCAGCTTGCCTTCGGGAGTGATTCCGATTACTGCGTTAACCATTGGATATCCTGAAATAGTTCCTGAAAAGACAGATCGCCTGCCCCTTGAGGCTGTGATTCATGATGAAGAATACAGGGATTATTCGGATGATTCTATTTCAAGGATCTATCGGGAGAAGGAGAATCTGGAATCGTCAAAACAATTCGTAAAAGATAATGTGAAGGAAAACCTGGCCCAGGTGTATGCTGAAGTTCGCTATAAAAGCACTGATAATGTGTTTTTCTCGAAAAAGCTGGTGGATTGGCTTTCTGATCAGGGATTTGGCTTCTAAATGCGGTCGAGTCGCTTTACCAGTTTTTGGTAATAGTATTTGATGGGATTGGAATATTTCAGGTGTTTCCAGGGCCGGCTGCTGTGTGGTTTATGCACGACACTTTCAGTGACCAGTATATAGTTTTTCAATCCAAGTTGAATAGATTTTCGTGAAATGGAAACGTCGTACCAGTGTTTTTCAGCCGACAAGGTCTGGAAATCATATTGCTGCAAAAGCTGCGAACTTAGAAGTGTACAGCAAAAACTCAGGCTGCTCCTGGTTTCAATGATTTCCTTTTTTGTTGATTTGAAATTCAGGTAGGGGAAATTGATTTTTCCATCCAAATCTTTCGTAATTGCTCCCACCATTCCGCAATTTGAAAGGCTTTTCGAAAACCGGAGCAATTCGGAGATCGTGTTAGGTTGCACTTCAACATCCGATTCTATTATAATCAACGGAACTCCCATTTGGAGGGCTTTCTTTTGGGCCATTTGAAGAACAAGCCTGTAGTTGGGCGATTGCGTTTCAGTTATCTCCGATAAATTGATCAGTTCGAAACGATATTCATTGCTTAGAGATTCCAACGCTTTGGTAGTTTCCTGTGTACTGAAATCGTTAAAAATCAGGTAATGAAAAGTTCCGCCGGAATTGTGGACAGATCGGATGGTTTCGATCGTAGTTTTCAGCGAATCTTTTACCGGTGTGATGACTAAGGCTTCGTACATTGGTTATTTCCGTTTTTTATTCAGTTTCAGCATCAGCGATAAATTCAATACCAAATATCCCGCCAAGTTCGATCAAATCAGCTACCACCTGCTCGTGCAAAGGTATACCATTTTTCTGACGTTCGATACATAATTCACGCTCAGGGTCACCGGGAATAAGGACTTGCTGTGGACCAGCAGAAGTTTCAGCATTCCTGAAGGTGTGAATCCATAGATCCATGTCTTTTTTAAATTGAAGTGCCGGTCGGAAAGCATCAATACGGATCGCTCCGAGAAAATGACCGATCCCTTTTCCTACCTGATTCTGTGGCGGTTCAAGAAAGCTTACAAATGGAGGAACCCATGGACCAAAATTTGCACCTGATAAAACTGCCGAGAAGATGTCCACCATCGCTCCGAGGCAATATCCTTTGTGTCCGCCGTGTTCGCGATCGCCTCCCAATGGCAACATCGAACCCCCTTTCTTTAACGAAAATGCATCCGTGGTTGGATTTCCGTCTTTATCCTGAGTCCAGCCAAAAGGTGCATCCATTCCTTTGCGTTGAAGGACTTCCAGTTTGCCGTTTGCCACGGTGGTCGTTGCCATATCAATCACAAATGGGGGCTGTGTTAACGCTGGAATCGCTACTGCAATCGGGTTTGTACCCAGAAATCGGCTCTTTGAAAAAGTCGGTGCGACCAGCGGACTGGCATTTGTCATTGAGATGCCAATCATATCGTGTTCCAGGGCCATCATGGCATGGTAACCTGCGATTCCGTAATGATTGGAGTTTTGAACTGCTACCCAGCCTGTGCCTGCTATTCTGGCCTTTTCAATAGCCAGCTTCATGGCGTGCGGAGCGGTGACCAGTCCAAGGCCCAAATCACCATCTAACACAGCTGTGCTTGGAGTTTCATGAATCACTTTCATTTCCGGAGAAGCGTTAAGACGTTTTAGTTGCCATAAACGCACATAACCGCTTAGACGCGCTACTCCATGCGAATCTACGCCACGTAAATCTGCCTGATTTAGGCAATCAGCCGCAATTTTGGCCTGTCCGGCAGGGCAACCCATTGCTGAAAATATTTTTACCGTGTAGTCTTTTAAATACTCTGAATTGAATATGATCATGAATGAATATTATTTGCGGTTAAAATCTCTGGCTGAGGCCTGATTCGTTGGCATGATCAGTAAATCGTCGATGTTTACATGGGCAGGTCGCGTGATCACAAAGAGAATTGTTTCGGCGATATCTTTAGCTACCAGCGGACTGAATCCTTTATAAACCTGATCTGCTTTTTCACGGTCGCCACGGAACCGAACCAACGAAAACTCAGTGTCAACTGCTCCGGGTGCAATGCTCGAAACTTTTATCCCTTGAGGCATGAGTTCTATCCTCATTGCTTTGGTGATGGCTGCGACTGCATGTTTGGTGCCACAGTAGACCGATCCGTTCGGATAGGCTTCCTTCCCGGCAATGGAGGAGAGGTTGATGATATGCCCCGATTGTCTTTCGACCATCCATGGACTTACGATTCTGGTTACGTAGAGGAGCCCTTTCACGTTGGTGTCAATCATAGTGTCCCAGTCATCGACATCGGCAGAATTTACAGGTCCCAATCCGGCGGCCAAACCGGCATTGTTAATTAAGACATCGATAGCTTTCCACTCGTCGGGGACGCTGTTCAAAGCGTTTTCAGTGGATTTTCTTATACGGATATCGAAATTTAGCAGAAGGGTTTGGCAGCCAAAGTCCAACTCCAGTTTAGTTTTGAGAGAGTCAAGTCGCTCTTTTCTTCTGCCGGTGAGTATTAAATTATAATTATTTTGGGCAAGCAGGATGGCCGTTTCGTGACCGATACCTGCTGTGGCACCAGTGATTAGAGCTATTTTTCTATTCATTCGAATGAAGGTTGTTTATGAAAGGTAAAATTAAAATTTCCTGAAAACTTATGGAATAACAAACTACTTAATTATTTTTGTTTCAGCATTTAAAGCTTAAAGACACATTATGAGCGAGCAAAAGGATGAAATTATGGAATTTACACTTGACCAAATCCCAGAGGAACAAGATATTCACGATATCGTGTTTAACCTGATGGCTGACCCGAATCTTGCAGCAATTAACTACTTCAATGATTTTAGTGAAGGTTCGGTTGACCTCTCAGCTATTTCAAACGATGAAAATGATGAAACTGGTATGTTTTGTTCTGAAAATGGTCAGTTCATGGCGATTTCAACCCATGCACTCCATCATCATCTGGAAACCGATCCGCAAAAAGCTACTGAAATCCTGATCTCACGGGCTGTTCGGAAGATGATTTGTTTTGGTGCAGTTCCGGAAGCTATCAGCTCATTTTTATATCACATCAATATAGCCGACCCAAACGGGCAGTTTATTGCAGCAGGCGCCAAACAAGGGCTCGAAAATGCGTGTCGGAAATTTAACATTAAACTGACCGATCGAAAAATCAGATTCGACTTTTTTTCGGCGCATGGCCCGGTTTATCCCACCATCATCATCAGCATAATGGCATCGGTACCCGATCGGGATAAATTGGTGACCCATAGCTTCAAGAAGAAAGGCCAGAATATCTTTATGATCGGGAAATCTTTTGATGATATAAACTCTTCGGAATACCTGGAGTTCTATCATGAAATCTCAGATTCAGCACTTCCCGAATTTGACATTGATCTGGAAGTTAAACTGGATTCGGCGATGGTTCAGCTGGTTCATTCCGGACTGTTAAGTTCGGCAAGTCCGGTCAGTAAAGGTGGTTTGTTTTTCTCTTTGTTACGTGCCGGTATGCCTTCAGGACTTGGTTTTGACATTACTTCGGATGCTGAGATCCGGAAAGATTCATTTCTTTTTGGAGAGGCCATGGGACGGATCGTGGTTGGGGTCGATCCGAAAAATGTCGACGAATTTGTGGATTTAATGAGCAGCCTGAAAGTTCCTTTCTTTGCCTTGGGTCATGTTACCAAAGGCCAAATCAGAATTGATGATGAATCATTTGGGTTTGTAGACAAAATGACTTCCGGCACATAAAGGAAAAGGAAAAAGGAAAAATGCCGGAGAACGACGAATGGATACCGGATTCTGAGACTGAACACTGACTACTTTTATATGCAAGTTACGCCATACAACGATTCCGGAAAGCAAAAAAAACAACAGGTCGAGGAAATGTTCGACAATATTGCTCCGAAATACGATTTCCTGAATCATTTTCTTTCTTTGGGGATTGATCGGGTTTGGCGGAAAAAGGCAATCCGGATTTTATCGGAATATCATCCCGGTCAGATACTTGATGTGGCGACTGGAACCGGTGATTTTGCAATCGCTGCCGCACAGATTAACCCGAAGAAAATTATTGGGTTCGACCTGTCGGAAAAGATGTTGGACGTTGGCCGTGCAAAGGTAGAACGATTGAAAATGAGTTGGCTAATTGAATTTCAGAAAGGCGATTCTGAAGCAATGCCCTTTCCTGACAAACAGTTTGATGCAATTACCGTGGCCTTCGGAGTTCGGAATTTTGAAAATCTGGAAAGTGGACTGAAGGAATTCTTCCGAGTTTTAAAACCTGAAGGAGTGGCCGTTATCCTTGAGTTTTCAAAGCCAAAATATTTTCCAATGAAGCAGCTGTACCATTTCTATTTTTTTAGAATATTGCCCTTGATTGGAAGGATGGTTTCGAAAGACAGTTCGGCCTATTCCTATTTGCCCGAATCAGTGATGGCGTTCCCCGATGATCAGAAGTTTTTATCGGTCCTGCAAAAAGTTGGCTTCTCCAATACGAAACAAAAAAGACTGACTTTTGGAATTGCCACCATTTATCTGGCTCAAAAATAAATCCGTAATGCAATAATATTGCATTATTTAGGTTTCAATGAATAGTAATAAATTGTTTTAGAGTGAAAAGATTTTTATATATCCTGATTTTCTTTTTGACCTGTTTGACTTCGATGGCACAGAAAGTGTTGTTGAAAAATCTGACGACATTCGATGATAAACGCCTTCATTTTGGCTTTACATTGGGAGTGAATACCACTGATTTTAATCTTGTTTCCTATAATACCATAGGCGATAGCCCAAACTTCGACCCAACTAAGCTGGAAGTTGTTGGGGGCAAAACGATCACTGCCGACACTAAAGTAAGAGCTGATATTACCAGTCTCACTCCCGGTTTTTCTGTGGGCATGGTGACCAACCTTCGCCTCTCCGATGATTTTGATCTGCGTTTTTTACCAGGTATGTCGTTTGGCGAAAGAACCCTGACTTACAATATTCCGGTCGTGGATACGAATAATCCGGGCCTTACACAATCATATTCCATCAAATCGACGTTTCTTGATTTCCCGCTTTTGGTGAAATACAAAGCAAAGCGAATGAATAATCAGCGGCCCTATATTGTTGGGGGGATATCCTCAAGGGTTGATATATCCAAAACCGGACAGGAAGACCTGATCAGGCTAAAATCCCGAAATCCTTCTCTGGAGGCAGGTATGGGTTGGGACACGTATTTGCAGTTTTTCAGATTATCAACTGAATTGAAATTTAGTTTCGGAATCAGAAATATATTGGATAGCGGTCCAAAAAACACGCAACTTCAAGTATATACCAATTCTATAGCCAGTCTGACATCCAATATGTTTATACTTAGTTTTCATTTCGAATAAGCTTGAAACAAGAGATTAATTTGTCACTTACGCCTAAACAGGCGTCTGACGAACAGTTTTACAAACCCATACTTGCTGAAAAACTTCATGTAGATGAAGTTCGGATCAAAATGATCAACGTCAGGAGAAAGTCGGTTGATGCAAGGCAGCGGGCTATCCGCGTGAATTTAGGCGTTGAAGTATTCATTGATGAACTTCCGGCAGAGGAAAAAATCGAATTCAAATATGAGAGGGTTGACCATAAACCTTCGGTAATCATTGTTGGAGCTGGTCCCGCTGGTCTTTTTGCCGCTTTACGGCTGATCGAACTTGGCTTTAAACCCATTATTTTTGAACGTGGCAAAAATGTCAGCGACCGGAAACGCGATATTGCAAAAATCCATCGGGAACACATTGTAGATCCGGATTCGAATTACGGATTTGGAGAGGGTGGGGCAGGAACCTTTTCGGATGGGAAACTCTATACCCGTTCCAGGAAACGAGGAAATATCCGTAAAATTCTGGAAATATTTTATTCCAATGGCGCTTTGCCTGAAATTCTGATCGATGCACATCCGCATATCGGAACCAACATGCTGCCTGGAATTATTACCAACATTCGGAATCAGATCATGTCAGTTGGTGGCGAAATTCATTTTAACAGCCGGGTAGCAGATTTGCTTGTTCAAAACGACCGTTGCACCGGGATTATGCTTGCGGATACTACCATTGTTGAAGCTGAAGCAGTCATCCTGGCCACTGGCCATTCGGCCCGCGAAATCTATGAACTCTTATTTGAAAAAGGGATTTCCATTGAAGCCAAAACGTTCGCCATTGGGGTGAGAGCCGAACATCCACAAACATTAATCGATTCCATTCAGTATAACCAGCCTGAGCGCGGACCGTATCTGCCACCTGCCAGCTATTCTTTTGTTGAACAGGTTGATCAGCGCGGGGTTTATTCATTTTGTATGTGCCCGGGAGGAATCATGGTGCCCGCGGCAACTGCTCCCGGTGAAATGGTGATCAATGGCATGTCGCCGACCCAAAGAAATACACGTTTTGCAAACTCCGGAATGGTGGTCGAAATCAGGCCCGAGGATTTGAATGAATTCAGGCATTTGGGTGTTTTTGCCGGACTCGCATTCCAGCGCCAGATTGAACAATTATGCTTTTCGCTGAATGGAAAGTCCCAGTTTGCGCCCGCTCAGCGAATGGCTGATTTTGTTGCCAACCGTTTTTCTCAGGATTTACCGGAATCATCCTATCACCCTGGTTTGATTTCAGTGCCTCTGCACGATAAACTGCCAAAAAGAATCCGAACCCGGCTTCAGGAAGCTTTTAAGCTGATTGACAAAAAGGCTTTTGGATATTTGACCAACGAGGCAGTTATTGTTGGGGTTGAATCGCGGACTTCTTCACCCATCCGGATTCCAAGAAAGGACGACACATTCGAACATGTTAAAATTCACGGACTTTACCCATGTGGTGAAGGCGCGGGATATGCAGGCGGAATTGTTTCGTCGGCAATGGATGGTGAACGTTGTTCCGAAGCATTTGCTGAAAATCACAAACGTCGGTCAAAATAACCAATATACTTCCTTATTTACCTGCGCCTGAATTCAGAACAGCAAATTGCTGCTGCAATGGCCACATTCAATGATTCGGAACCCATTCCGGAGGAAAATGAAGGAATGCAAATTTTTTGATTAACCAAGGCCGTTACCTCATCCGAAATTCCATTTCCTTCGTTTCCCATCACCAGGATTCCGTTGCGCGTCAACCTTTCTGTGTAAATGTTCCGGCCTTCCAGAAAAGTGCCATAAACAGGCACCCGTTTTTCGATTGCATGTTTTAAAAAACCATTCAATGGAATATGGCGGGTTTTAACCCTGAAAATAGCGCCCATACTGGCCTGCACGACTTTCGGGTTGAAAATATCAACCGTATTTTCAGAACAAATTACGTTCCGGATGCCAAACCAATCAGCAATCCTGAGAATCGTACCCAGGTTGCCTGGATCCTGAATAAAATCGAGAGCGAGAATCAGCTCATCCTCCATATTCGGGAGGTCGTCAGGCAGGACCGGAATGTGAACAATCGCCAGAGAATCCTGCGAATGCTGGAGCAAACTGGCTTTTTGAATGGATTCGTTATCAGTTTCAATCAGTTCGGGAATGCTCGAATGAATTTCGGGATGGTTCCTGAGGAATCCGGAAGTGCATACCAAGGTTTCCACTTTGAAATCTGAATGAATTGCCTCTTCAACCATTTTATTGCCTTCCACTAAGAAAAGACCAGACTCCTCCCGGTTCTTCTTTCGGTTTAGTGATTGGATTTGCTTAATTTTGTTTTTACTCAACATATCATCAAATTCTCCGTTCTAAAATTGTAAAAATAAAAAGCTCTGAATGATTTGTGAACCAAAAGCTCTGTTTATTTTTGTAAAAACTCAAAATGATGTCATTATTCCTTCCGGGCCTAAAAAATTCAACGAATATCCTGATTTTAATAATCTGCATTTTGTTGTTTGGATCGTGCCATTCGACCCGGTTTGTCCCGAAAGATAAATATCTGCTCAACAAGATTTCGGTGAAGGTGGATGATAAAAATTTAAAAAAGGAGGAGCTGAAAACTCACATCAAACAAAAAGAAAATCTTCGGATTTTAGGGTTTATGAAATTTCATTTGTGGGTTTACAACCATTCATCTCTTGTTAAAACCGACGATTGGTTAAAGAAAGTAGGGGAGGCACCGGTTTTGTACGACCAGTTCCAGACCCAGCGCAGCATCGATCAATTGAAGTTATTCTTACGAAATAAAGGTTACTACAATGCCGTTGTCCATGATAGTGTGGAGATTGATAAGAACCAAAGAAAGCTTAACCTGATTTTCGACATCAAAGCCCGGACGCCATATCGGATTCGGAATTTTGTCTATTCCATAAAAGATCGTCAGCTTCGGGATGTTATTCTGCGGGATTCAGTCAACCGCCTGTTAAAAACAGGCGATATCTTTGATTTGGATCTCTTAAATTCGGAACGTCAGAGAATAAGTAAAAATCTGAACGAGCGCGGATACTTTAAATTTAAAGAAGCATTCATCAAGTTTCAGGCAGATTCCAGTTTTTACAATCATAGAGTTGATCTCATCATTAATGTGGATGATGCCGTTTTGGATAATAGCGAAAATGAAGTGGTCGCGCATCAAAAGTATAAAATCAGAAACTACCTGATTTACCCATCCTACAGATTGGTTGACCTTTCAGGTGATAAGCAAATTCAAAGTTTGGATACACTTCGGGTAAAGGATTATGTTTTCATGTATTCGGGAAAGTTACAATACAAACCAGATTTGTTTTTCAATGTTAACCGTATGAAAGATAGTACTTACTATAGTTTGTCAAACGCAGAAAAGACTTATCGGGCATTGAACAGGCTCAGGCAGTTCAAGCTAATCAACATTAATTTTGCTGAAACAGGTTCGTATACAAATGATTCAATACCACTTCTTGATTGCAGGATGCTATTGTCGCCTTTGCCAAGGCAGAATACATCGGTGGATATTGAAGGAACCAACTCTTCGGGCAACCTCGGAATTGCGGGCAATTTGAATTATCAGCACCGCAATATTTTCAAAGGAGCTGAAGTTTTTGATTTCCAGGTAAGAGTCGCCCGTGAGCGTCAACAAATTGACAACAATATTTTTAACACTCAGGAATATGGTTTTGAGTCGAGTATGACCATTCCGAAGTTTTTAAGTTTTGTCAAAGCCAAACAGTGGTTTACGTTTCAAATCCCGGAAACCAAGTTTACCGCTGGTTTTAATTATCAGAGAAGACCTGACTATACCCGCAATATAACGAGTTTCAAGTTCGGATACAATTGGAAGACCTCCACCAATCAGTCACATACATTAAATCTGATCGATCTGAACTATGTTATTCTTTATGATCTAAATCCTGTATTTATTAATTCGATCCAGGATCTGTATATCAAAAGCAGTTTTACCGATCACCTTATTCTGGCGACCAATTACAGCTGGGTCTACAATACGCAAAATATTAATAAGCGCGAAGATTATAAGTTTTACAAGGTAAATTTCGAGTCAGCCGGGAATCTTTTATGGCTCTATTCTAACCTGATCAATAAAGGAAAGGCCACTTCGTACGATTCGATTACAGGTCAGGAAAGTTCGTACTACGAAATCATGAATATCCGTTTTGCACAGTATTTGAAAGGCGATTTTGAATACCGGTTCGGGCACATCATCAATAAACTGAGTTCACTGGTTGGCCGGACTTTTATGGGCATTGGGTTTCCGTATGGCAACTTTAATGTTTTGCCTTTCGAGAAGAAATATTTTACGGGAGGCGCCAACGGAATTCGTGCATGGCAGGTGCGTTCACTTGGTCCCGGCTCCTATAAGGCACCTGCCGGTGTTTACCCGAATCAGTCGGCAGATATCAAACTGGAAGGAAACCTGGAATACCGGTTTAAATTATTCTGGCTAATGGAAGGCGCATTATTTTTAGATGCCGGAAATATATGGGCCATAAACAGTTTGGATAATCGGGAAGGCGCATTGTTCCAGCTTAACCAGTTTTACAAACAAATTGCAATTGGCACCGGAACCGGTTTGCGTTTCGATTTTACTTATTTCATATTCAGGCTCGATCTTGGATTGAAGTTGAGAGATCCTTCGCTGCCCGAAGGAAAACGGTTCATTCCGGGAAATTATCTGATCGGGAAGGAACATCTGAACTTATCCTTTGCTATCGGCTATCCGTTCTAAAATGTTGGATGTTGACAATGAATTTTTCAGGCTGACAGGCTCATCTCAATATTAATTTTAGAAATCAGAAATTCAGATAGTGGTCTGTTATTTTTATTTTCAGGCCGAACAGTATTATCTTTGATCAGTTTTTTCCTGTTGACAAAGGAATTTTAATTTTAACTGAATATAACATTTAAAAAATTTGTACAATGACAAGAATTTCAGAAGTTGTAAAACCCGGAGTAGTTTGCGGTGAAGACTTGCAGAAAGTTTTCAAAATTGCAAAAGGAAATCATTATGCACTTCCAGCCGTGAATGTGGTTGGTTCCGATTCGGTTAATGCCGTATTAGAAACCGCAAAACTGGTGAACTCACCTGTAATTATTCAGTTTTCGAATGGTGGCGCGCAGTTCTATGCCGGTAAAGGCTTAAAATTGGATGGTCAGGCTGCACCAGTTGCCGGAGCTATTATTGGAGCCAAATCTGTACATATCCTGGCCGAACTCTACGGAGTCCACGTGGTATTGCACACCGACCACGCAGCTAAAAAATTGTTGCCCTGGATTGATGGTTTGCTTGATGCCGGCGAGAAACATTTCGCAACCTATGGCAAGCCATTATTTAGTTCTCACATGCTTGATTTGTCGGAAGAACCCATTCAGGAAAACATCGAAATCTGCAAGAAATACCTTGCCCGGATGAGCAAAATTGGCATGACCCTCGAAATTGAGCTGGGTTGCACCGGTGGTGAAGAAGATGGCGTGGATAATACTGGGATGGACAATTCATTGCTGTATACCCAGCCTTCCGATGTTAATTATGCTTATGAAGAGCTGAGTAAGATCAGCCCGAATTTTACCATTGCAGCTTCATTTGGTAATGTTCATGGTGTCTATAAACCAGGTAATGTAAAACTTACCCCTAAGATTCTTGACAATTCGCAGAAGTTTATTTCCGCAAAACATGGTTTAGGAGAGAAACCAATTGATTTTGTTTTCCATGGTGGTTCAGGTTCTACATTGGAGGAAATTCGTGAGGCTATTTCCTATGGGGTTGTAAAGATGAATATTGATACCGATACTCAATGGGCTACCTGGGACGGAATCCGTAAATACGAAGCTCAAAACAGGGCTTATCTACAGGGTCAGATTGGTAATCCGGATGGAGAAGACAAACCGAACAAGAAATATTACGATCCTCGCGTTTGGTTACGGAAAGGTCAGGAAACGATGATCGAACGTTTAAAAGTTGCCTGTAACGATTTGAACAACATCGACAGAAGCTAATCGAATAATGAAAAGCATAAAAAGACCCGGACTTTGTTCTGGGTTTTTTTATGTGCATAAAATGAAGTAAATTAGGGTAAATCTATTCGCAACATGAACTTCCGGCGATTCATTCAAGACTATTTTACTTTCACCCGCAGCGAGCGTAAGGGAATCACGATTTTATTGATCCTCGTTTTTCTGCTTGGGGTTGCCAACAAGGTGGTTTTCTATTTCGAAAAACCGAAACAGATCGACATCAACCTGCTGGATTCAGCCAGTTCCAGACTGGGTAGATTCAGCGATTCGATCAACCAAAGTAGTCCATCAAGAAAACTGTTTGTATTTAATCCCAATACAATTGATTCAATAACGCTCGATAGCCTCGACATTCCTCCTTCAGTAAAATTGAACCTGATGAAATTCAGGAACAGAAATGGGAAAATCTATTCAGCTACTGATTTTAAAAAGATTTATGGAGTTACCGATGAAATTTATTTTAAGATTGAACCTTATCTGCTTTTTGAAACCCGAAAGAAGGGAGCATTTCCTGGCTATCAAAACCATGAATTGTTTCAGTTTGACCCGAATACAGCTACAGACCAGGATTTTATACGCCTCGGACTATCCCAAAAACAGATTCAGACAATCCGGAACTATTTAAACAAAGGTGGATGTTTCCGTCGTAAAGATGATTTCTTGAAAATCTGGGGATTGAGCATTGATCAGAAAACCATGTTAACCAATTATATAGTTATTGAAGATAAACGATTAACAGCCCCAGTGAAAAAGACGGTATATGAGAAAATCCTGATCGATTTGAATTCTGCCGACTCTCTTACCTTGAAACAGTTGCCTGGTATTGGTGAAATACTTTCGAAACGAATTGTAAAATACAGAGATCTTTTGGGCGGCTTTTACTCGCTCGATCAGCTACATGAAGTTTATGGTTTAAACGAACAAACCATTCATCAAATTGAAAATATGGTGAATGTTGATTCAACAAAAATAAAAAAACTTGATTTGAATTTTGCCGACATGAAAGCCTTATCAAAACATCCGTACATCAAAAGAGATCTTGCAAACAAGATTGTAAAATTCAGGGCTAGTCATGGAAACATCTCCAATCTTGCAGATCTACGTAACAATATGATTTTAAACAAAGACGAATATACACGATTAAGGCCCTATTTCTAAAACAAATACAAGGATTTGATGTTTTGGCAGAACTAAGAACAACGGTCAGAACTTTTTATAAATAAAATATTTAGTATAAATTTGATTAGTAATGTTTAATTCATAAATTTGCGGCTCAAATTTTAACTAGAAAAAATATAATTCCATGATCGTTATTCCAGTAAAAGAAGGCGAAAATATCGAAAGAGCGCTTAAAAGATTTAAAAGAAAGTTTGAAAAAACAGGAGTTGTAAAGGAATTGCGCGAAAGGCAAGCTTTTACAAAACCTTCAATTGAAAGAAGAGCCGAAGTTAAAAAGGCTATTTATATTGAGAATTTGCTTCGTCAGGACGACTAGAATATTTCTGGAAGGTTCCTGCTTTAGATGTAAATTATTTACAGATGTCCCATCAGGAATCATTTATTAATTACCTGAAATACGAAAAAAGGTATTCGCAATTAACTGCAATTGCTTATAAGAAAGACCTCGATCAGTTTGAAGAGTTTTTTGTCAAAGCGATCGGGGATTTTAATGTAGAAGGGATAAATGATAAAATAGCCCGTGAATGGGTAATCGAATTGATGGACAGTGGCCTTTCGGCCCGGACAGTAAATAAAAAAATCTCAGCACTCAAATCGTTCTATAAGTATTTATTGAGGTTGGAGGTCGTTTCTGAAAATAGGCTGGTACACGTGATTGTCCCTAAGATCCGCAAAAAATTACCTCAATTTGTAGAAGAGAAAAATTTGGATCATTTGCTTGACGATGGTTTTTTTGGAGATGATTTTGAAGCACTTCGCGACAAGTTAATAGTGAGTCTGTTTTATGGAACAGGAATCCGGCTGGCAGAATTAATGCATTTGAAAGATGCAGATGTCTATCAGTCAGAATTTCTGATCAAAGTTTTGGGTAAGCGCAACAAGGAAAGGCTTGTACCCTACCCCCGAAGTTTGAATTTCCTGATGGAACAGCATAAAGCAGAAAGAACCCGATTGTTTGGTACCCCGGTCGAATGTTTGTTTCTAACACAATCAGGAGAACCGATTTACGAAAAGCTGATTTACCGGGTTGTCAATAAATATCTGGCTTTGGTTACTACAATAAGTCAAAAAAGTCCCCACGTGCTCAGACATACTTTTGCAACTCATTTGCTTAACCGGGGAGCCGATTTAAACGCAGTTAAAGAAATGCTTGGCCACTCAGATCTCTCAGCGACTCAGATTTATACACATACCTCAATGGATAAGATTCAAAAAGTTTATAGACAAGCACATCCACGATCATAAATTTTAGGAGGATAAATTATGAATATTCAGGTAAACACGGTGCACTTTACACCCGATCAGAAATTAACTGATTTTGTAAATAAAAAAGTTTCGAAACTTGATACCTACTTCGAAGGTATTATTGGAGCTGAAATAATCTTGAAGGTTGTAAAACCTGAAACTGTTAATAATAAAGTTGCAGAAATCAAACTTTCCATACCAGGTTACGACTACCTTTTTTCTGAAAAACAGGCTGATTCTTTTGAAGCAGCAATTGATTTGGCCGTTGAGGCAGTTCACCGTCAACTCACCAAAGTTAAAGAAAAGGTTAAGGATAAATAATCTTTGAAATAAATCGTTTTTTGTACGGAATGCAATAAAATAATTATACATTTGCAAACCTTTTTCGGACAAGTATCTGATTATTCAGAATTTGTAAGGTAAATCCCCTGTAGACAGGTGTTTAAGTCGTTTATAGGGGTTTTGATATGATGTATAAATGCCGAATTAGCTCAGTTGGCCAGAGCACGTGATTTGTAATCTCGGGGTCCTCAGTTCGAATCTGAGATTCGGCTCATAGAATAATAAGTTCTGAAAGTTTTGTTTGGGGAGATACCAAAGTGGCCAACTGGGTCTGACTGTAACTCAGATGACGTACGTCTTCGTAGGTTCGAATCCTGCTCTCCCCACAGCACAGTTCCAAGTTGCAGGTTCCAAATTCC
>JANXYV010000133.1 GCA_025355875.1 Prolixibacteraceae bacterium
TTTTCTTCCGAAAGGGCTACTTTCTTTGGATAGCTTCGCACAAAAAGATTACTCCAAATGCACATATCCATAGGCTACTACTGACGGAACAGTAGGTCTAATCATTGTTAGACAATTACTTGCGCAACATCGTGTCGCACACAGGAAAGAGATTTTGGTCCTCTGGAAAAAGAAAGAAAAGGAAAGAAAGGTTCGGAGCTTCGTTTAGTATTCCTAAATAACCAATCACCTTTTCCTTTCTGTTTGTCAGCATTCCGGTTGTTTATTCAGTCGGGATGTTGTGCATTAAACCTTTTATGCGGAATGAGGTCAAAGTCACAATTTCAGGGTTTAAGTCGCTTAAACTTTGGATCGCTTCAACTGTTTAGTCAGAAACTCATTTAATTTATCCTTATGATTCCGACCAACTCCTCACCTGATTTTATTTCACCGTTTCAGCAAACGCACTCTGCCGCTTTGCGAGTCTGGCATTGGCTCACTTTTCTGTTTATCCTCGGTTCGGTTACCACCGTACTTTTTAATTCAACCCTTTATGATCCGCGCGACAATGTCAAACTCGTTCAGGACCAGCTTAAAGAAAAGGGAATTGTTGTAAACGAGGAACAGGCCTTTGCGGTTTCGCACGAGTACGAAGACAAAATGTGGGACGTTCACAAATGGATCGGCTATGGTTTGTCGTTTTTGTTTCTTGCCCGAGTCATGATTGAATTTACTCAGCCGGAAGAGGAGAAACTAAGGAACAAATTCAAAAAAATAAAAGAACTTCAGGCCAAAAATGATATGAATAAGGCTGAATATACCCATTTCCTCCGGGTAAAGATGAGTTATTCGGTTTTCTTCCTGATTCTTTTTTGCATGGTTCTCACCGGACTGGGCATGGCCTTTGGCCGCAACCTTGGCTTTGGTCGCGACCTGCATCATAACCTCAAAGAAATTCACGCGTTTATGCAATACCTGATGTATGCTTTTATTCTCCTGCATCTGGGCGGTGTCATCTTTGCCGAAAACGGACGGATCAGGGGTATCGTTTCGGGAATGATTCACGGAAATAAATAATCCTGTAAAAGAAAAATCAATGAAAAAACTTTGGACGAAAAATCAGGAAAGCAGCGTTCTTTTGCTTCTCCTTCTTTGTTTGGCAATGAGTGTTTCCTCGGTTGCGCAACCACCGGGGAGAGCCAAAACCGATCAGATTAAAAAGAAATGGAGCGATCTGGCGTATGCAACACAATCGCCGGCTCAAAAACTCGACATTTATTTGCCTGAAGATGGGAACGGACCGTTTCCGGTGATTCTTTCGGTTCACGGAGGTGCCTTTAAAGGTGGAGATAAAGCGGATGGCCAGCTCAATCCGATGCTCGAAGGCTTAAAACGGGGTTACGCGGTGATTTCTGTTAATTACCGTTTAAGTTCTGAAGCGATTTTTCCGGCCCAGATTTACGACCTGAAGGCTGCAGTACGATGGATTCGGGCAAATGCAAAGACATATCACCTCAATGCCGATCAGATTGCAGCCTGGGGCGGTTCGGCCGGAGGACATTTGTCGGCGATGCTCGGAACTTCAGGCGGAGTAAAGGAATTGGAAGATCTGACGATGGGAAATCCCGGTTTCCCGAGCCTTGTTCAATGTGTGGTCGATTGGTTTGGACCGACTGATTTCCTAAAAATGGACAAACAACTGAAATCAAGCGGTGTGAAGAATCCGCAAACCCATTCTATTCCTGATTCTCCCGAATCGGAACTGATTGGCAAAAACCTGGCCGACGCACCAGATCTTGTTCGGCGGGCAAATCCTGAAACCTACATCACGAAAGACGATCCGCCCTTTTTTATCCAGCATGGCGCCATCGATCATTTGGTTCCTTACCAGCAATCTGAAAACCTTGCCGCGAAATTAACCGCCGTATTGGGAAAAGATAAAGTTACTTTCGAAATCCTTAAGGATACCGATCATGGCGGACCGCAATTTCAGACTCCGGAGAACATCAATAAGGTGTTTGTCTTTCTTGATCGCCAATTCAAAAACAAATGAACTTGTCGTAAATAAAAAATCTCTAAAATTAAAAAAGATGAAAAAAGCATTGTCGTTGATTACAGTGGTCGTGGTCATGATCTTCGTGATTTCGCCAACCCTTCGTGCACAAAAGTCGGAGTACCGGATTGCCAAAACCATTGCGCTCACTGGCGATGGAGGCTGGGATTACCTTTCGGTAGATGAAATCAATCAAAAATTGTTCGTTTCGCACGGTGCACAGGTAAATGTCGTTGACCTGAAGGTCGGTAAAGAACTTTCGGTGATTCCTGAAACCAACGGGGTTCACGGTATAGCGATCGCAAACGACCTGAACCGGGCGTATATTTCCTGCGGAAGGGATTCTTCGGTGCTGGTAGTCGATCTGAATACCTTCAAGGTAATTGATCGTGTGAAAAATACAGGCAAAAACCCGGACGCCATTCTGTACGATGCGTTCTCGAAGAAAGTCTTTACCTTCAACGGAAGAGCTTCGAATTCAACTGTGATTGATGCGGTCAGCCTGAAGATTGTCGCTACCATTCCCTTATCCGGGAAACCTGAATTTTCGCAAACCGACGGAAAAGGCAAAATTTTTGTCAATATTGAAGACAAAAGCAGCCTTTCAATCATCAACGCCACCACGTTGAAAGTTGAAAAAACCTGGTCGATTGCTCCGGGAGAAGAACCTTCGGGTTTGGCTTTCGATAAAGTGAATAACCGTCTGTTTTCGGTTTGCGGAAACAAGATGATGGTGGTTTCGGATGCCGTTTCGGGAAAAGTAATTACCACTACGCCCATTGGCGACGGCTGCGACGGCGTGGCTTTCGATCCAACCAGCAAACGAATTTTTGCTTCGAACGGAGAAGGAAACATCACGGTGATTCAGCAGATCAGTGCCGATCAGTATAAAGTTCTGGAAACTTTGCCTACCCAGGCTGGTGCCCGCACGATCACGGTGGATAAAACCACCCACCATGTTTACGTTTCAGTTGGAGAATATGGCGAAGGAACCGGCCGTCGTCCGGTTAAACCAAATACCTTTAAAGTGCTCGACATCGAACCGGTCAAGTAAATTTTGAGCTCATTTTAGGAAAAGGTCATTGGTCATCCGGAAAAATTCCGAAAGACCAATGACTTTTTTCTTTTTGTTTCAATTCCTGATTTTTCCCTACCTTGCAGCGTCAAAATCATTCTTACTCTGTGAAGCGACTGAATCCAATCCGGCAAATCCTGCGTGTTCTGCGAATGATCTTCGTTGCATTTGGGGTACTTTTCATTCTGATTTTGATTCTCAGTTTCACCACATTGCCCTTTTGGGGCTATTATTGGCTCGGTACCAGTCAATCGAAAATCACTGAAAAACCTGATTATATTGTGTTGCTTGGAGGCGGAGGAATGCCGAGCGAATCAAGCCTGATGCGTGCTTATTTTGTTCACCGGGCTGCAGTCGAATCTCCCGAAAGCCGCATCATTGTTTCTATTCCCGGAAATACAAATGATTCTACCAGCACTGCCCGGCAGGTTGCAGGCGAACTGATCAGCAAGGGAATTAAAAAACAACGGATACTTTATGAGCAGGAAGGAACCAATACCCGTTCCGAAGCCCTGAACCTGCGGCAATTCAACGGTGAAAGGCTCACCGAAAAGTCCATTTTGCTCGTCACCTCGCCCGAACACATGCGGCGCGCGGTTCTGGTATTCAGGAAAGCAGGTTTTACCCGGGTGAATGCTTTGCCCGCTTTCGAAAATGCCATCGAGGCAAATCTTTTTTTCGATGACAACAAACTGGGTGGGGAAAAGACCCTGGTCCCCGATATCGGAGGGAATACAGAGGTCCGCTATCAATTCTGGAACCACCTGAAATACGAAATCCTGATCGCCCGCGAAATGGTTGCATTGGGATATTATTGGTTGCGGGGCTGGATTTAGTTAAAAGACGCTAAGAATAACACCATGAAACATTCGCGAAGAAATATGATTATCGATCTCATAAGCAGAGGAATGTCTGACTCGGAAATATTGATCGCGCTTGAATTGGAATTTCCTCCAGGAACATTTAAAACTTCAAATAAACAAGCATTGGCAGGCACTAAACGGGATTTGGTAATGTCGAATCAAAAAGATACAACCAAAATATTACCATATAAACCTGAAACGATCAGTAATTTTGGTATAGATTATCGCACATATTTTAAGGATTGGAAAAATTGGGAAACCTTTGAAAATCGATTCGATGGGATTAATGGGGTTTATTCTTTCCGGTTAATTCAAGATTTTGAAAGACTAAAAGGCACTTCAAATGTTCTATATATCGGTATGGCAAATCAAAATCCAGTTACCAATAAACGACCTGGCATATGGCATCGGCTCAAAAACTATCGACAGAATAATAGAGGAGCGTCAAGACGACTTAAGGAAGTAATAGCACATCTTGGAGGTCTATCTCGCATTGAATATGCCTACTGTCAGTGTGAGAATCCTCGGGAAGTTGAAAAAATGCTTCTTGAAAATTATTACCTCCAGCATTTGGAAATTCCTCCACTTAACCGGGCAGGTTAAGGAATTAGATTTCACTTAACCTAAAAATTTGCAACCAATTTCCGGAATGCATCAAAGTCTTTCTTTGAAGATCTGATGGGATTATTTGCATGTTCCAATTTTTCCAGTCTACGAATATATTTTTCAAGCTCTTTTAAATGAGTATTAAATCGTTTGAAAGTAAGCTTTTCAAATACTGAGGCACTAACTATTAGAGAGTTTTTAGGTTTTGTAGAATTTAAGTTAAATCCTTTTCCTGAATCAGTTAAGGTGTAGTTTGAATACAAAATCCGGTCATGAAAATCAAAACTTTCAAATTCATGCAGAAAATTGAATAGATGTATCTTTACTTGATAACCATTCAGCGCACTATTTAATTGACCTCGTTTTTTTTCAAAGTCTTCTGTTAACTCCGTGAAAATAAATACTGAATAGGAATGATTTCTATCCAGGCTTTCCTTTAGCATTGGAATCAAGTTATTTCTTATCTTTTGTCCGTCTTTATCGCATAAAATGTGATGATCCGATATAATTATAAAATTCGTCTGCCTATTAAGGAAATTAAACCTGTTCCACTTAAAAGGAATATTTTCCGGTTCAGATAGGTCAATTTTAAAGTGAGTTTTATCTCTAAAATTCTGAATTTCAGTTTCATAATCATCATAACTATAACACAATACACCTTTTTCTTTTAGTAATGGGAACCAATTTCTATATTTTTCGGTTAAAACAAGAGTTTGATTTTTAGGGGTAAACTGACTATTAAATAGGTTGTTAAAATCGACGTTTAATTCACGGTTTTGATTGTAATCACTCAGTTTGTAAAGTAGTTCGTTATCCTCAATAAAATCTTCGGATGTATTTAAAAACCATTTGATTCCAGTATATTCAGAGAATATGGAATAGATGATCTTTTGAATTTCAGATCCTTTGTCAGGATAATACTCAATCTGAAAATTCACAGCAAATTCTTTTTCAACAAATAAATCCATGGCTAGTTTTGTTGACGTTTAATATTTCGCAATAAATCAAACTTAAGATTTGTTCCTTCATCAATAAATCCAGTTCCGAAAGTATCGGAAAGGCTCCCGTTTTCATCAATCGTGATTTTCTTTATCTGCTCCTCATTTGCGGGAACCTTCTTCGGATTATTGAAATAGTAGATTACTGCATCGCCGGGATTTAACACCTTGGTTGCTGTCAAAAACTGCAACTTTCTGATGAAATACTCACTATGTGTTTCAATGATGAAATTTATTTCAAATGTCATTTGTGCATCTACAATCATCTCAGCCATTTTCGATTGAAAAGCCGGATGCAAGCCTGTTTCTGGTTCTTCAATAATACAAGTCGTGGGGAAACAAAGTATTAAATCTTCACTTTTTTTTATAATTCTTCCCTTATCATCAAATGCTATCATCATTTTCTCTTTCATCATTCTATTGGTTGATGTTTTTTTCATTTGATAATTTAGAGCAATAAGAAAATGGATAATTAATCCGAATCCAAGTCCATATTCAGGCAATGATTTATTGTCTACTTTAATAAAATAGATATCCTTTTCCTCATCGAAACCATAATCCAGTTGCTCTCCAATTCCAAATTCTCTCAGCCATTTTTGTATAAACGGTTCATAAGTTTCATTATAGGAGAAAATAGATTCATCCTCGATGTTTCTTTCTCCTGTATTTATATGAAACTTTGTTGGATTTTCAGAATTGTAACTAATCAGCCCATCAAACGGGCTATTTTCTAAAACTACATGGTTATTAACAAATTCAATCTACTTATTAGATTGCTTTTTCTCAAACTACATGGTTGTCAACATTTATCTTTGTTGATGTTCATATAAACAGCTGGTTTTCTTTTGATTGACTGGAATCGTTCTTTTACTTTGTTTACAATTCAGCCAGGCATTATGGACAAAGATAAACGAATCAAAGAATTAGAGCGTCAACTTCAGGATATTCAATCCATTGTTGCAGAATTGATTCTGATCAATAAATCACTAATGAATCGGCTTGCCAAGTACGAAAATCCCAAAAACAGCAGCAATAGTTCTATTCCGCCCTCAAAGGATGAAAACCGTCCATTTAAAAGCAAGAGCCTGCGTGAGCCAAGTGGGAAAAAACCAGGTGGGCAAGCCGGCCATGAAGGCAAAACCTTAGAGATGGTTGAAGTTCCCGATATGATTGTGGCACATAATCCGGCGTATTGCAATCACTGCGGGCTGGACATGAGCCACTTGCCTTCCAGTATAATTGAGAAACGTCAGGTTGTTGAAATACCACCAATCAAACCCATCTATATCGAACATCAGGTTTTTGGACGTACCTGCACTTGTGGGCATACCATTACCGGTTCTTTTCCAAAGGACATCACACCGGGGATCAGCTACGGGAAATCTGTTGAAAGCCTATCCGCATATTTTTATGCCCGCCAGTATTTGCCTTTTGCACGGATGCAAGAGATGTTTAACGATGTATTCTCTTTACCTATCAGCGAAGGCGGTGTCCATCAGGTTTTAGGGCGCGCAACCGCCAAGGCAGAACCGGCGCACAAGCTGATCCAACAACGGGTTGAGCAAGCTGCAGTAGTTGGCGCTGACGAAACAGGGACACGCATTGGCAAAGAAAAAGCTTGGTTCTGGACATGGCAGAACGAAAAGCTTACTTTTATTACCGCTTCGATGAACCGTGGCACACAAACCATTAACAAACACTTCAAGAATGGTTTTCCTAAAGCTGTTTTGGTACATGATTGCTGGAGAAGCCACTTCGAACCCATTGTATTGACGCATCAAATTTGTATCGCGCATCTGTTAAGGGAACTGAACCATCTGGACGAATGCTATGACAGCCCTTGGCCTAAACTATTCAAAGAACTACTTGGTGATGCAATCCATCTAAAAAAGAAACTGACACCATCAGATTACCAATCACTTATTCCAGAAAGAGCCGATCTTGTCCGGCGATTGACCGAATTAACCGAAAAAACGATTAATCCAGATCAGAAAGAATTGGCCGCTTTCCACAGGCGGATGATTAAATACAAAAATTACATATTCACCTTCCTGTTCAATCCAAATGTGCCACCCGACAA
>JANXYV010000189.1 GCA_025355875.1 Prolixibacteraceae bacterium
CAATTCATTAATTAACTGGCTTTGTTCCGTTGAAGGCAAGTTACGTATCGCTGATATTATTTGTTGATAGTTCATTGCAATTATTTTTGACTAAGATATGGAATAAATTTAAATATTACAACGCTATATTAAACTACAGCCGATAAATTCTATTCCGTCCGACATCAAATTTTAGCTTCGATTATCATCTTTTCACGGACGGTTATCCTTTGTTTCAGCCTACCCGGGGTTTTTCCCCGGGTTATTGAATTTTTCCCCTTCAGGGAAAACCAACTTCATGGTAGTGTCCAAAGCTTTCCCCCAACGGGGGAACTGGAAGGGGGCTTTGGCTATTATTTTGTCCGGAAACCCTTTTCCGGAATTTTCAGCGTATAGGTTTTTCGGATTGGATTCTTCAGATAGGTTTCACGAAGCCAGGGATTGAACATTTTGAGCGTTTTATAACTGATTCCTTTTTCGATGGCGAAACTTGCCCAGTCGGGAACAGATCCTTTTACTTCAACAATACTGGTTTCGATGATTGGATACATCTGTTTATTCTCTATTCGAAACCCGTATTTTTCGGGATTTTCCATCACCAGTTTCAATGCCAGAATGCGAAAAACGTAGCGCGATGTTTCTTCGACAAAAAGCAAATCGTAATAGCTTTTCGCTTTCTGTTGGGCAATTTTCTGATCCAAACCAGCTGTTCCTCCATTGTAGGCAGCGGCGACCAGCGACCAACTCCCAAAATGCTGATAGGCTATTTTAAACATGCGGCAAGCCACTTCGGTTGATTTTTCGATGTGGTAGCGCTCATCAATTTCAGCATTTATTTCCAGACCATTCTCTTTGGCCGTTGATTCCATCAACTGCCACAAACCGACCGCTTTGGACGGCGAGACAGCTTTTGCATCAAATCCGCTTTCGGCCACACACAGATATTTAAAATCTTCAGGAATGTCGTTGGCTTTCAGGATAGGCACAATAACAGAAAAATACCGGGGCATATTTTTGATGTACCTGATCGTCTGCGAATGAAAATATACAGTCGAAAGCAATTCCCTGTCAAGGTTTTCGCGCACATCGTAATACTCCATTGGAACTCTTTCACCTGCAAAATCAAGATTTTGAGGCAGATCCACCGGAGTGAACAAATGAGTTCCGACTGAATCGGGTTGCTCGTGCGACGAACAGGAACATGCTGTCAGAGCAGAAAAAAGGAAAAAAGGGAAAAAGGAAATCGATTTTAAAAGTCCAGGGAATATTCTAGTCTTCATACTTAGTTTTCAAAATTTGACAATTCGCAAAAGTAGCGGTTTTAATTTCGTCAGTCAACAAAGCCTGCCTTTATTCCAACAAAAAACCGGATGAAAAGATCAACCGGTTTTTTTAAAGAGGATACCACAGACTTCGTTTTCTGAACAAACCAGAATTCTAATTTTTATTAATAACGGGAATAAATCCGATTTGTTTTATGTTTTGAATATTTGAGTAATCGTAAAGTATGAACCCTTTGTCGCCAATCATAAACAGGTAGTTATTCATCGGGATTACATCGTAGGCGTTGATGAATGGGAAACTGGCCACCAGATTTTGGGAAATGGTTAGCGGATCGGCCGCATTGTAAATTTTCAGTCCGGCCTCACCATCGCAAATAAACAGTAAATCACCATCGTTGCCCAGTCCCTGGGGGCCAAACATGGGATATGTTTTCAGCAACTCAAACTTCGAATAGCTGTTGCTCATCCGGATTACATCAAGTTCATTTACGGTTCCTCCGCGGCAGGTAGTTCCGCCTTTCAAGGTCACATAGGCCACGTCTCCTTTGATAACCACCGGATCGCAGGCGGTAATGTGCGAGAACGTAGCTACCTGGGCAGGGCTTTCAGGGACTTCGAGCGACTCAACGATCAGTCCGTTTTGAGTACCCAGGAACAAGTGGTCGTCGGTGATAAAAATGGTTTCGACATTCCAACCTGTATAACTGGTATTCAGCAAGGTGGCATCGGACGCCGAATTCAGTTTAAAAGTCAACAAACTATTTTGATTGACGATGTAGAGCATATTCTTGTATAAACCGAAACGCGCCATGCTGCCACCCACTCCGTAACTGGAGCCGGAAGCACTTGATGAACCAGAGACGCCTGGAGAATACAACATATCCGAATTGGTCTTGCCGCTCCATGAATAAACCGGATAATACCGCTGTTCCAGTTCCTGCCTGACACTTTTCACTTCCCAACCAGTGATGATTCCCTTGGATTCATCGAGTTTGGCGACCGGATATTTGGTGTCAAAAACGGGCAAAGTGTATGGAAATACCTTCTGAATACGACCGACCTCCCTTATGGCAGAAAAGTTGGAAACATCAATCGAAACCAGATCTACATAACTATCGGCATACAGAATATTGTCCTTGATTGCGATATCGACATTACCTGGAATTTCAATGAAACCCTTGTTCTGCGGGTTTGCCGGGTCGCTCACATCGTAAACATGAACCCCTTCCATCTTTTCGTTAATGAAAATGTACTGATCTTTGAAATATATTTTCCCGGGATTGTTCATCTCGCGGGCCGCAGTCATTTTTACTGCCGCGCGCAAATCGGTATAGCTCAGATAAACCGGCGAATTGGCAGTAAAAGTTTCGAAAACCTTGTCGGCACACGAGCTGGCTGATGCCAAAAGAACCACGAGCAATATGTATGTTTTTGTTAGTTGTTTCATGGCGTATTAATTAAAGATAAACCCGATTTTAAGTGAAAGGCGCGAAAAGTTACTTTCAAGTTTGTACCCATCGGAGCCCGAGTAATTCAATTTATGGTAGCGGTAACCAAACGAAAAAAACCATCCGAAGTTTTCGGAGGCAAAGCGCTGAAAACCAAACGAAGGATTGATCATGAATCCGCCGTCAGCCTTCAGTTTTTCGTTCGTTTGTGGTCCGGGGTAATAATTGGAGTAAGCTGGATAATAGTTGGTGTAATGTTGCTGGTTCCCGTCTTCTAGCGGAACCATGTAACCCAGCTGCAGATTGACGAAGGGCGCAAAACGGGTATCCCGAAATTTGTACTGAAACTGCGCAAAGGCGGGCATATAGGATTCTGTAAGAAACTCGGCACCAAGGCCCGCACCTGCAAACCAGTTCCGGTAAACGTTGAAATTGACCGAAGTCATGAACGAGAAGGGTGATTTCTGCTCATTTCCGGAGTTGCCCACCAAAACGCCCATTGATGTGTCGAAGAAATAGTTTTTGGTCAGACCCGAACTGGTTGGTGTTTTCGATGCCCTCACCACACTGTCAACTTCCGAGGGTTTAAAAACCCATTCGTTTCCGGATGAATTGATTTTCACGGTTTCAAGATCGGATTTTAGGAGCTGGCCCCTTACAATTGCTCCCGATTTCAGGTACACGATGTCTTTCTTGCTTTTTTGGGCAAAAGCCGGAACGATGAATAATCCGGCCAGAAACAAAACGAGAATTTTCCTCATGGGATGTTGTTTTTTTTCAGGATCAATTTTTGTGTAATAGTTGTTTGCTTTGAAGATGGCTGAACTGAACAAAAGGTTGCGCAAGAAAGTGCAGAAACTTAAAATCATTCAGTCAGTATTTGTCATTAATGGTCATTAATAGCCAATTGTATTGAAAATTGCAGGCATGAAAACCTGAGTGACAACAAATTAACATAAAACAAATGACAATAAATGATGTGAAACAAATAACAATAAATGACTTGTGAAAACTGAATACTGAGGTTAAAAAACTTTTAGAACTGGTAGCTTAATCCTGTATAAACGCCGATGGTGTATGGTTTATAAGTCACATCCGAGTTTCCGTTCAGCGAATTGAGGTAATATTTGACACGCGGTTCAAGATTCAGGAAAAAGCGTTTGGTGAGTTCGTATTTCAGGCCTAAACCCAGGGTGCTGCTGTAATTCATGGGTTCCATGTTTTTGGTTGTCCCAATCAATACTTTTCCTGAACTGCTTTCCATGTAGGTTTGGTTACTGATCAGTAAATTTGAACTTAGTCCGCCCATCAGTTCAACGCCAAATCTGGTGTCGAGCAAGGTATACCGCAGGTACAAGGGGATTTCGAGATATTCAAAGTTTTGGGTAAACTGTGCATCGGTAGTAAATATCACAGAAGTCATCGTCTTGGATTCGATATTGTTTCCTAGCACCAACTGACCGGGAACGCCTTTAAATTCAATCACTCCAGCCGGGCTATTCATTGAAATCTGTTTTGTAGTGGCGTCTACATTCACATTGGTTGTCAAATAGTTGGAACCACTATTGGGTGCAAATGAATTTTTCGAACCTTGGGAGATAGAATTTCCGGTGGCCTGCGCAAGTCCTGAATAATAGACCCCGCTTTGCAAACTCCAGCGTTTCCCGGGTTTACATTCGACGGTTAGCCCGGCACCCAGATCAACCGGATTGGAAGATTCCGTCTTGAGCATGTTACTGGCATATTGTTGCGATTGACTTCCGGAAGAAACATTGTACACCGGTGTAACCAGCGCTCCGATCAACCACCTGACTTTTCCATTTTCGACATTTTGAGCCAGCATCATTTGTTGGTTCTGCTCCATAATTTGCTGATCAACTGACCTTTCTGTCCAATTTTCCGATTTTATCTCCCGAAGCTTGATCCTGGAACTAGTCTGAGTTTGAATTGGATGATGCAAACTTTCTATTGGCTTAATTACCTGATATTCATCACCGGCGGCAAAAATGGTGGCTGGATTTCCCGAATCAGCTTTTCCTAAAGATCCGGAATTGACTGGCTTTTCTTTCTGACTTTTCGTTGCCGGAGCTACCATTACGGATTCAGAAACCGAACTTTTAATTTCAGTCGGAGTTTCGTTTTTCATTCCCCGATCAGGACTGATCAAAACTGCTTGTTTGGAATTAGTAAGTTCCCTGGAACTGAATTGCCATCCGGCAACAAATGCTAAAAGCAACGCAGCAGCGACAGCAACTATACTCCAGAAAAGTAATTTCCGACTTCGGCCATTCACAGCAGATCCGGCCAATACCTTCTCCAGAATATGGGCAGACGGCTCCTGCTCATAATTCAGGAGTTTTTCGCGGAACAGATCGTCTATATTTGTATTTTCCTTCATGCTGTATAATTATCTTGAGCCTTTAACTCGCCAAAGTTCTCCAGAACTTTTCGTTTCAGGATTTCCCTGGCTCGGGCCAGGTTCGACTTTGAGGTTCCTTTTGTGATCGACATTTCTTTAGCTATTTCCTGATGCGAAAAACCTTCAATTACATAAAGGTTGAAAACCAGTCGGTACCTGGGAGGCAATTCCTGTATCAATTTCATCAGGTCGTCAGCCGAAATTTTGGCAATCACATCGTCTGAAAAATTGACCGAATCATAAACCGAAACATCTTCAACCGGAAAAAGCAAATGTTGTTTCCTTATTTTTTCAAGCGATACATTAATCATGATCCGCCGGATCCAACCTTCCAGTGAACCTTGGTTCCGGAAGGAATGTAAATTGGCAAAAACCTTGATAAACCCATCCTGCAAATTATCTTCCGCTTCAGCCGTATCCCTGGCGTAACGCAAGCATACCCCGAACATTTTCGGTGCAAACTGATGATACAGTCTCGCCATAGCCTTTTGATTGCCGGCAATGCATTCTGACAGGATCGGTTTAAAATCTTCCAAGCTTGAGTAGTTTTCTGATCACCCAAATTTAATCGAATTAATTCATTTTGGGGCTTTTAAAATATCCATCAGAAAAGGTAAAAACATGTGTTTCGAACGTTGATCAGCCATTAAAAACATCACATTTGCTTCCTAGATGGGTTTGGCTCCTGAAAAGTTGCGTTTACATTTTTTTTATTGATAATTCAACAGTTAATACTAAATTTGAAGTATAAACAGATGGCGATCTATTTACCTGAAATAACTTCAAAACCATGAAAAAGATAATCCGCTACGGCATCCTGATTTTAATCCTCGTGATTTGCGTTTCTTTTTGGTGGAGGTACTACTTTGTTTTTGGGGAAGGTGTAAAAGCCGGTAATCTGAATTTCTTTGTAAAAAAGGGGATGATCTTTAAAACGTATGAAGGACGTCTGATTCAGGACGGTTTCAAATCAAATACCCAGGGAGCCATGCAAAGCAACGAATTTGAGTTCAGCGTGATCGACGAAAATATCGCAGCCATACTTGAGCGCAACAGCGGAAAACAGGTCGAACTCAGGTATAAAGAATATCTGAATCCTATTTTCTGGCGTGGAATGAGTGAGTATGTGGTCACCGAAGTATTAAAGTCGGAAGAAGGCACAAAAAACAATAAATTACCCTATCAGTAATTTTCTTCAGAACAAGCCCTGTTCTTTCAGCTGTTATCCTGCAACATAAAGCCGACTTTTGGAATATTGTCGATGCTGATTGAAGGGTCGGCGCTGAAATATTTCCGTAGTTTGGAAATAAACACGTCGAGGCTCCTTCCAGCAAAGTAATCGTTTTCGCCCCAAACAGCGGTCAGGATTTGCTCCCTCCGGATCACCTTATTCCTCGAAAGGCATAACAATTTAAGAATTTTACTTTCTCGTTCAGTCAAACGTCTTTTTTGATCCTCAATAACCAGCGATTGGTTCGTAAAATCAAAATGGAACTTCCCGATTTGAAAAATATCCTCGGTCTGTACCCCTGATATTTTACTGCGGCTAAGAATAGCATTTATTTTATAAAGCAGTTCATCTTCATCAAAAGGTTTGGTAATATAGTCGTCCACTCCAATTTCATACCCTTTCATTTTATCTTCCTTGAGCGATCTTGCAGTCAGAAATATTACCGGAACCTGTGGGTTAATTACTTTTATCTTTTTTGCCAAAGTAAACCCGTCCATTTTTGGCAGCATTACATCAAGAATACAAAAATCGAAATGCCCGCCCTGGAATCCGGTAAATGCAGTTTGCCCATCGCGATATAGCTTGGCTGAAAATCCTTTTAGCTCAAGAAACTCAACCAGCAAAAATCCCAGGTTGAGATCATCTTCAACCAACATGATGTTAATTATTCTGTTCATAATCCAGTTGTTTCTTAAATTTCATTCAAGACCGGCAGGGTTATCGTAAACGAAGTGCCTTTTTGTGGTTCACTTTTAACAGAAACAGTCCCCTTATGTGCATTGATTACCATTTTTGCGTAATACAAACCTATGCCAAATCCTTTGGTATTGTGCATGTCTCCGGTAGATATCCGATAATATTTTTCGAAAATCCGTTTGTACTCTTTGCTTGGAATTCCAATTCCGTTGTCCGAAATTGTTATTTCGATCTTCTTTTCTGCATCGCAAGTGGTGATGCTAATCATTGGTTTTTGAACTGAGTATTTGATGCTGTTTGACAAAAAATTGACAAATACATTTGTAAGATGCATTTCATCGGCAAGAATCACCGATTTTTTTGCCCGAAAATCTGTGACCACTTCAGCCTCATTTTGTTTCAACTGAAACGTCATGGCATGAAGCGCTTCATTGATAAGCGCATGGATATCCACTGTGGTCTTGTTATACTCAAACCCACTGTTTTCAACTGCAGCCAATTGAAGTAGTCGGTCGACCTGTCTTTGCAATTTCTTGTTTTCTTCCTTGATCACCGCAGCAAACTGACTGGTTTGCTGATCACCAGCTTTCTGACTCCGGGTATGGATCATATTCCCAGCCAATGAAATGGACGAAATCGGGGTCATAAACTCATGGGTCAGATTTCCAATCATATCTTTGACCTGCTGCGCAAAAGACCTTTCCCTTCGGGAATAAGCCAAAATAAGGAGGATCGACACCATATTAAACAGGATCAACAGAATGGAAGACGCAAACATGATTCCTATCCGTTTCAGGATAAATGTGCTGCGTTCCGGAAAATGTACCGCCAGATCAATACTTGCGTTTGGAAAAGGTGAGTCGAATGACTGATGAAAGAGTTCTCCATTTTTGACCTTGGAGGTTGGTTCTACCGACAGTGTATCGTCTCCGTTAATCAGAATAAAACGGAAATCAAGGTTGATGTGGTACAGTTCAAGTTCCCGCTGAACCGTTGAATCGAGGCGGTAGATAATGTTCTGGGTAAAAACTTCCTGCGAATTAATCAAACTGTCCCTTTCAATGCTGTTTTGCATGGCCACAGTTATTTGTTCATCCTTCGACATTTTCATGGCTGTTTCCTGTAAGGCCATATTCACCCCTTTGGTAAAAATGAGCTCTTGCATCGAAATGGATTCCTGTAGCCAATTGACCTGTATTAACAGCAGTCCTATCATTGATGCCACGGCGGTTATCGTCAAAATTAACTGTCGCGACTTTCTATTCCAGCGAATTCTAAATCTGCTCATTCCTGATAAGTTTTAACTTGACCCAAGTAAAGATATTCAATAATCCCATCCATGGTAAATATTTAACATCGCATTAACAAGTTGGTAACGGTGCTTTGGTTTTCATTACCATACATTTGTTTCGTAATTAATAACAATTTAAAAAATAAAATCATGAAAAAATTAGCATTAATCTCAGCTTGTATTTTAGGTTTAGTATTTGCAGGATCAGCACAGACTCCAGCAAAACCTGCTGCTAAAACTGCTGCTAAAACTGAAGCTCCTGCAGCTAAAACTGCAACTCCTGCTGCAGCTCCTGCCGCAACTCCAGCAAAACCTGCTGCTAAAACAACAGCAAAACCTGCCGCAAAACCTGCAACTACTGCTCCTGCTGCAAAACCTGCTGCAAAACCTGCTACAACTCCAGCTCCAGCAAAGTAATTGGCTGACGGGTTAAGAAATAAAAAATGCTCCATTTATGGGGCATTTTTTATTATTAAAAACTTCATTTCACCATTGATTTATTCCTGAATCTTTGGAATTCATGCGAACTAATGTGTATTTTGCATGTGATTAATTTCTTATCCATGCAGGCATCTAAATCTTTCAGGCTTCATATCGGAATTTTCGGGCGGCGCAATACTGGCAAATCCTCCATTCTGAATGCTTTGACGAACCAGGAGGTTTCCATTGTTTCCGAAATTGCCGGAACCACCACTGATCCTGTGGAAAAACCCATGGAATTGCTCCCCCTCGGACCGGTCCTTTTTATAGATACTGCAGGAATAGACGACACAGGGGCTCTCGGAGGAAAACGCATCCGGAAAACTATGCAGGTTTTTGACCGGACCGAATTGGGATTAATTATCTCCAAATCGGACGAATGGGGCGAGTTCGAGGATTTGATCCTGAAAGAACTGAACGACCGCGCTATTCCAACCATCGTGGTTTTTAACAAAAATGATCTGGTTGAACAAGGAACTTTTCAGAAGAAAAACTTTTCAATAGAGAAAATTCCGGTGGTCACAACTTCCGCGCTCAGCGGATTTGGATTGCTGGATTTAAGACAAGCCATTCTGAACCATGCTCCGGAAGATTTCATTAACCGGCCTTGCATCGTATCGGATTTGGTCGGACAAGGCGAAATGGCTATTTTGGTGGTTCCGATTGACAAAGAAGCACCCAAAGGTCGTTTGATCTTGCCACAGGTACAAACCATCCGTGATTTGCTCGACTACGATGCTTTTTGCATGGTGGTAAAAGAACGTGAATTACGTGAAGCATTCAGCCGTCTTAATCATGCTCCCAAACTGGTCGTGACCGATAGTCAGGCGTTCCTGAAAGTAGCTGCCGACACGCCTCCCGAAATTCCGATTACTAGCTTTTCAATCTTATTTGCGCGCTATCAGGGCGACCTTGCCGAAATGGTGAAAGGAGCCATGGCGATTGATCGGTTAAAGCCGGGCGATCCGGTTCTGATTGCCGAAGCATGTTCGCACCATCCGATTGGTGAAGACATTGGTACTGTTAAAATTCCACGCTGGCTGACTCAATATGTAGGCGGGAAACTCGAATTCGTTCATCACCGCGGCCACGACTTTCCTGAAAATCTTTCGGAATTTAAGCTGATCATCCATTGCGGAGCTTGTATGTGGAACCGCCGCGAAATGCTCTCCCGGTTGATGAAAGCCCGAATGGCCGGAGTTCCACTGACCAATTACGGACTGGCAATTGCCTTTTCACTCGGCATTTTTGAACGGGCACTGCAACCATTTCCGGCAGCATTGGATATTTACAGAACAGGTTCTGCCAATATTTAATCAAACCAGGAAATATCACAACAAAACTATCTGTTCGTCCGAAAGCTGCAAAATAGATCGATTTGTTTATCTTTGCGCTCAAACATAAAATTTTGGAAATGACCACAAAAACATTGGAACAATTGGATTATCAAGTTGCTGACCTGTCGCTGGCCGAATTTGGCCGGAAAGAAATAGAAATTGCGGAAAAGGAAATGCCTGGTCTGATGGCAACCCGAAAAAAATATCATGGGGTGAAACCTTTGCATGGCGCACGCATCATGGGATCGCTGCACATGACCATCCAGACAGCGGTACTGATCGAAACCCTGGTTGAGCTTGGAGCCGAAGTGCGTTGGGCGAGCTGCAACATATTCAGTACACAGGATCACGCGGCGGCGGCCATCGCAGCGGCCGGAATCCCTGTTTTTGCATGGAAAGGCGAATCGCTCAGGGAATATTGGTGGTGTACAGAGCGTGCTCTTGATTTTGGCAACGGCCTCGGACCAACTCTGATCGTTGATGATGGTGGCGACGCAACCATGATGATTCATATCGGTTACGAAGCGGAGAAAAATCCTTCCATTCTCGATAAACCTGTTGAAGCCGAAGACGAACGCGAACTCCATCTCATCCTGAAAGAAGTGCTGGCTTCCAATCCGCAGCGCTGGACACGTCAGGTGCCTTTCATCAAGGGAGTCTCAGAAGAAACAACTACGGGTGTGCACCGTTTGTACCAAATGATGAACGAAGGAAAATTATTGTTCCCGGCTTTCAACGTAAACGATTCGGTAACCAAATCAAAATTCGACAATCTTTACGGCTGCCGCGAATCATTGGCCGACGGAATTAAACGTGCAACCGATGTGATGATTGCCGGAAAAGTGGTGGTAGTGGCAGGTTACGGTGATGTCGGAAAAGGTTGTTCCCATTCAATGAGAAGCTACGGCGCCCGTGTTATTGTTACCGAAATCGATCCGATTTGCGCACTTCAGGCTGCCATGGAAGGTTTCGAAGTAAAAACCATGGAAGAAGCTGTTTCGGAAGGAAATATTTTTGTAACCACCACCGGTAACAAAGATATCATTACCGGCGAACACCTGGCTGCCATGAAAGACCAGGCAATCGTCTGCAACATTGGTCATTTCGATAACGAGATTCAGGTTTCCCGTTTGGAAAGCTGGACTGGAATCCGCAAGACAAACATCAAACCTCAGGTTGATAAATATACGTATCCTGATGGTCATTCCATCTTCCTTCTTGCAGAAGGACGTCTGGTCAATCTGGGTTGTGCCACCGGACACCCGTCGTTTGTGATGTCGAATTCGTTTACCAACCAGACCCTGGCACAAATAGAACTCTGGAAAAAAGATTATGCTGTAAATGTGTACCGTTTACCAAAATATCTCGACGAAGAAGTGGCCCGTTTACACCTCGGACAAATTGGAGTTAAACTTACAATTTTAAGTCCTGATCAGGCTGAATACCTTGGGATTCCGGTGGAAGGTCCATACAAACCTGAGCATTACCGATATTAAAATCAGGAAAAACGGAATAAAAAAAGGAGCTAAGCAGTTCCTTTTTTTATTCCTGAACCCGAAGGGAAAATTATCATTCATAAAGAATCACGGTTATGAGTTTCAATCAATTTTCGCAGACTCTGGAAGAAATGATCATCATGGAACAATTCAGAAACAGTTATCCTGAATTTCCAAAAGGAAAGCTGATCAAATCTGAATCACCCGACTTTATTGTGCAGAAGACTTTCAGAAAAACCATTGGTATTGAACTCACAAAATTGCATAGTCCGCTGGTGGCAAAACTGAAAACACATTATCCACTCCGGATCAGCGGATATCAGGCTCCTGAACTCAATCAGGAGAATATCGAATTTACAATCAATGCCAAAAATGAGAAAATAAACATTTACCGGAAAAAGAAGCTGAACCACCTTTGGCTAATGATTACTGCCGATCTGGACAATAGCCCGGTATCATTCAACCTATCGAACCAACTGGATCGATGGATCTTCTTTTCAGAATTTGAAAAAGTGTTTCTGTTTGAACTAAAAAACCGGAAAGTGTTTGAATTAAATATTCGTCTTAATTTTTGATCGTAATCATTCCTCCGGAATAAAAGGTATGGTATTGTTTTAGTGGTTCAACGGCCGGAGCTTTTGCCACACTTGCACCACCAAAAAGTATATACTGCGATTTGCATGATGGACAGGTGGCCAGTCCGGACCCATCCGCCTTAACGCGAACCACCGACGAAACTTCAAAGGTACAGGCGGCATCAAAAGCCAGAAATGGGTTGATATTGTCGACCAGATCGCGGAAAATAATGATTCCGCCAAAACCAACACCGGGAATGTATATCGAACCACCGGGGACATTCAGCTCGATGTAACTGGTCGGATTTATACTAAAATCGACGTAAGCATAGGGGATTTTCGAGTTATAATCCTTCTTGCACCCGTTGATGCCAATGGAAACAAAAAGGAATATTAATATAGTTCTGACAATATATCGGGAAAACCGGACCATTTTTCTATCTTTAATCTTTGAAACAACAAAGAAAAGCACAAATTATTTTATAAGTCATTAAAAAACGTTAAAGATGGATGATTATATTTTTTTGATCATCGCCATTGGCCTTTCCGTTTTCGGGGCAATCAATCAGAGCAGGAAAAAGAAAGATGCCGTTCTGCCTGGTTCAGAAAAAGCGGTCAAACCGGGAAATTTCTTTCTGGATCAGTTCCTGGGCAACGATTTTCTGAACGAACCAAAAGTGCCAAATAAACCAGTTCCATTGGTTAAAACGGTGATGAAAAAAGAGCCTCTGCCCAATCCGATGACTGGTCAAAGGTCAGGCCTCTATCATACCGGTTTTGCCAGCACTCTAGCCGATCGTTCGAAAAAGTCGCTTCAGCCAACCCTGAGAAAACCTTTGGCGGAAGTGGTGACACCCGAGCCCGAAGAGGAAGAAATGACAAGTTATTTGGAAGATTTTTCGTTGCGAAAGGCATTTGTTTATTCCGAAATCATGCAGCGAAAATATTGATTGATTGTTTTATAAAACATACCGCTTCGTAAAGATTAAAAATTTTATATAAGTTTGCATCACGAAAGAGTTCCGCAATGGGCGGAATTCTTTTTTGTTTTAATATAGTTTTAATAAAAAGGGAGAAAACCATGGGAACGGTTACTTATATTACTGAAGAAGGACTTCGGAAGATGAAAGAAGAGTTGGAACGAATGACGAAAGTTGAACGTCCGGCAATATCAAAAGCAATTGGGGAAGCCATTGAAAAAGGGGATATCTCTGAAAATGCCGAATACGACGCAGCCAAAGATGCGCAAGGAATGCTCGAAGCAAAAATTGCCGTACTGAGTTCTAAAATTGCCTCAGCCCGCATTATCGATGAATCAAAAATTGATATCTCGTCCGTTCAGATGCTCAATAAGGTGACAATCCGGAACAAGACGAATAATGCAACCATGCAATACACCATTGTTTCGGAACCTGAAGCTGATCTGAAACTCGGAAAAATCTCCATTCAAACTCCGATAGCCAAAGGGCTGATGGGGAAAAAATTAGGTGATGTGGTTGAAATTCAGGTTCCTTCGGGCAAAATGCAGTTCGAAATTATTGACATTGCAATGTAATACTGATTGAAAATGGCAAGCATCTTTACTAAAATCGTCAACGGAGAAATACCTGCATGGAAAGTGGCTGAGGATGAGAATTTCCTGGCCTTTCTGGATATTTTTCCGGTAGCCAAAGGTCACACGTTGGTTATTCCGAAAATAGAAGTGGATTACTTGTTCGATCTGGATGACGAAATCTATATTGGACTGCAGCTGTTCGCTAAAAAAGTCGCCCAAGGCATTAAAAAAGCCATTCCGTGTCAAAAAGTCGGTGTAATGGTTCTTGGGCTGGAAGTTCCCCACGCCCATATTCACCTGGTTCCTATGCAATCGGAAGCTGATCTGCTCAACTTCTCCAAAAAACGGTCTTTCACCAAAGAAGAGATGGCCGAAACTGCAGCTTCCATTTCCAGAGAAATCATTTTGTAAGCAATCCATTTTATACGGGAAACAGAAAAAAGGAAAAGGTTGGGACAGTGACACCGCTTTTTCCTCATTTCTTTTTCCTTTTTTTCTATTTCAGCGGGTTCCAGCCCTGCGCCTGAAGCGGTATTACCGAGCCTCCGGTGGTAACCAGATTGGCACCTTCGTTTTCGGGGGTAATGTGCCCAATGATTGTGATATCAAACTCTTTTTTAATCAGGTCGTAACTTCCGAGCGGAACGGTGAACAGTAATTCGTAATCTTCGCCACCATTCAGCGCAGCCACCAGTGGATTGATGCTCAATTCTTCAGCAAAATCTTTGGTTTGTTTGTCCAGCGGTATCTTTTCCTCGTAAATGCTGCACCCAACCTTCGAAGCCTTGCATAAATGAAGCACTTCCGACGAAAGTCCGTCCGAAATGTCGATCATAGAAGTTGGCTGGATATCCAAGGTTTTCAGCAGTTCTTTAATGTCAGCGCGCGCTTCCGGCTTCAACTGGCGTTCCAGAATATAATCGTATCCTTCGAATTGCGGTTTCTGGTTCGGGTTCACCTTGAACACTTCGTTTTCGCGGTTCAGAAGTTGCAATCCCATGTAGGCGCCGCCCAAATCGCCCGATACACAAAGCAAATCGGTCGGTTTTGCACCACTTCGGTAAACCAATTCATCTTCACTAGCTTCGCCAATGGCAGTCACACTGATGGTCAATCCGGTGAGCGAACTGGTAGTGTCGCCGCCAATCAGGTCAACGCCATATTTTTCGCAGGCCAGGTGAATACCTGAATACAATTCCTCAACGGCTTCCAGCGAAAACTTGGAGGAAATGGCAATCGAAACCGTGATTTGCCGCGGGGTGGCATTCATGGCAAAAACATCCGAAAGATTGACCACCACTGCTTTGTAGCCCAAATGTTTCAACGGAACATACATCAGGTTGAAATGGATTCCTTCGGTCAACAGGTCGGTGGTGACCACGATTTTTTTATCCGGAAAACTTAAAACGGCAGCATCGTCGCCCACTCCGGTTAGTGTGCTTGTATTTTTGATTTGTATCTTTTCAGTCAGTCGGGAAATTAATCCGAATTCTCCCAATTCAGATAACTGTGTTTGCTTCATTGTGTCGCTCATGTTAAAATTAAGACCTGAAGGTATTTATTACCTTCAAACTATCGGCAAAAATAGCTTTACTTCCTTATCTTTGCAATTAATTCTAAACAGTCAGCTTGTCTGGTTGTTAATAGAACAGAAAACAGAAGAGGATGTACGACATGGAAAATCAGGATCAATTACTCAACGACATAACTTCACAGGAATACCAATACGGCTTTATCACTGATATCGACACCGATGTGATTCCAAAAGGCTTGAATGAAGAGGTCATCCGGCTGATTTCGTTCAAGAAAAAAGAACCGGAATTTATGCTCGAATTCAGGCTGAACGCCTACCGGCACTGGTTAAAAATGAAAACTCCGGAATGGGCGCATCTGAAAATTCCGCCGATTGATTTTCAGGAAACGATTTATTACGCAGCGCCCCGTACCAGCCCGAAATACCAGAATCTCGACGAAGTGGATCCGGAATTGCTGGAAACCTTCAAAAAACTCGGAATTCCGATCGAAGAGCAGAAGCATCTGGCCGGAGTGGCCGTCGATGTGGTGATGGACAGCGTTTCGGTAACCACGACTTTCAAGAAAGTTCTTGCCGAAAAGGGAATTATTTTCTGTTCATTCAGCGATGCTTTAACTGAACATCCTGATTTGGTGCGCAAATACCTGGGAACTTCGGTTCCAACCACCGACAATTTTTTCGCGGCGCTGAATTCAGCGGTTTTTTCCGACGGTTCGTTTTGCTACATCCCGAAAGGAGTCCGCTGCCCGATGGAACTTTCAACATACTTCAGGATCAATACGGCTGGAACCGGTCAATTTGAACGTACCCTGATCATTGCTGACGACGACAGTTATGTGAGTTACCTCGAAGGTTGTACCGCTCCGAAGCGCGACGAAAACCAGCTGCATGCCGCGGTGGTCGAAATCATTGCCCACGACCGGGCCGAAGTGAAATACTCGACGGTTCAGAACTGGTATCCGGGTGATAAAAACGGATTGGGCGGAATTTACAACTTCGTGACCAAACGTGGAATTTGCCGTGGCGTTTCCTCCAAAATCAGCTGGACACAAGTCGAAACCGGCTCGGCAATTACCTGGAAATACCCAAGTTGCGTGCTGATCGGCGACAATTCGGTGGGCGAATTTAATTCGGTGGCTCTTACCAATCACCATCAGCAGGCCGACACGGGAACAAAAATGATTCACATCGGTAAAAACACCAAAAGCACCATCGTTTCGAAAGGTATTTCGGCCGGTAAAAGCGATAATTCCTACCGAGGCCTGGTAAAGGTGATGCCGGGTGCAATCAATTCACGCAACTATTCGCAGTGCGACTCGCTTTTGCTGGGCTCAACCTGCGGCGCACATACGTTTCCATACATCGAAGTCGGCAATAAATCGTCGATTGTCGAGCATGAAGCTACTACATCAAAAATTGGCGAAGACCAGATTTTTTACTGCAACCAGCGAGGCATTTCGACTGAAGATGCTATTGGCATGATTGTCAACGGTTATGCCCGCGAGGTGCTAAACAAACTTCCGATGGAATTTGCAGTGGAAGCACAAAAATTGCTGGCCATCAGCCTGGAAGGAAGCGTGGGGTAAAAAACAGCCCCACCAACCTCCCCGAAGGGGAGGCTTTAGGAAATCAAAATCAGGAAGATATATGTATAAAATGGAACAAATATTAATATTTATCACTCGAATTCCTCTGATAAAGAGGAACTTTGGGGGTTTTAATCTCTCCCCCTTCGGGGGAGTCGGAGGGGGCTTATGCTATCAATAAAAAACTTACGTGCCTCGGTGGAGGGCAAGGAAATCCTGAAGGGGATCAATCTCGAAGTAAAAGCCGGAGAAGTTCATGCCATCATGGGACCAAACGGTTCAGGAAAAAGTACACTAGCCAACATTTTGGCCGGAAAAACCGATTACGAAATTCTGGAAGGTGAAGTCACTTTTCAGGGACAGGATTTGCTTGAACTTTCTCCGGAAGTGCGCTCACGCAGCGGAATCTTCCTGAGTTTTCAGTATCCTGTCGAAATTCCGGGCGTACCGATGATCAATTTTCTGAAGGCTTCGGTGAACGAACACCGCAAATTCAAAGGTCTGGAACCATTGACAGCCGGAGAATTCCTGAAGTTGATGCGGGCCAAAAAAGATATGCTTCACCTCGATTCTGAACTGACCAACCGCTCGGTAAACGAAGGTTTTTCAGGAGGCGAAAAAAAGAAAAACGAAATTTTCCAGATGGCAATGCTCGAACCCAAATTAGCTATTTTGGATGAGACCGATTCGGGTCTGGATATCGATGCGCTCCGTATCGTGGCCGAAGGAGTGAATGCCTTAAAAACTCCGGAAAATGCGACTATCCTGGTTACGCACTATCAACGTTTGCTCGACTATATTGTGCCAGATTTTGTACATGTATTGTACAACGGACGGATCGTAAAATCAGGTGGAAAAGAGCTTGCCTTTGAGCTGGAAGAAAAAGGGTACGACTGGATTAAAAACGGGAACGATCAATAACCATGAGCATCATTCATGACAAAATAGCGCCGGCTGATCAGTTGGTTTCACTGTTCGAAAAAAGCAGGGAAATCCTGAATCGGGGCTCTTCACCGATCCTCAACCGGATGCGTGAGGTATCGATCAAACGTTTTGCACAAACCGGAATTCCCGGTTTTAAAAACGAAGATTACAAATACACAAACCTGAAACCTGCCTTTGAGAAAAGTTACAGTCAGGAACTGGTCAGGGAATCAGGACTGATTAACCTCAATGAAGTTTACTCGAGGAATATTCCGGAATTAGATGCTCATCTAGTTTTTATTGTGAACGGGTGGTTTTATAGTGGGAATAAACCTGGCTCGGAACTACCAAATGGCGTCGTATTTGGAAGTCTAGAGCAGATTGCCAACGATCGGCCAGAACTTCTTCAGAATTACCTCAACCGTCAGGCCGGATTGTCAGACGATCCGTTTGTCACACTGAATACGGCTTTCACAAAAGACGGCTTTTTTATCTACATCCCGAAAGGGGTGATTGTTGAAAAGCCAATTCAGATCATCAATTTGCTGAGCTCGGATGAAAATCTCAGTGTAACCCAGCGAAACATGGTCATTGCCGAACCCGGAAGTCGTATTAAACTGGTTATTTGTGATCAGACACTTTCTCCTGCGTCATTTATTACGAATTCTGTTTCCGAAATCTTTGCCGGTGAAGATACCCTGGTTGATGTTTACACCATCCAGAACCTGAACAACCAATCGACTGCCATCAGCTCCGCTTTTTACAAACTACAGCGAAATTCTATCGTGACTACCGGAGCAATCAGCTTGCATGGCGGAATGATCCGCAACAACCTGAAAATTACATTCAGCGGAGACCATAGTGAAGCCAATGTCAACGGCATTTCGTTTACCGACCAGAAACAGCACGTCGATAATTTCACAGTAATTGAACACGCCTCACCGAACTGCCTCAGCAACCAGATTTACAAAAATATACTCGACGATGAGTCCACCGGTGCTTTTGCAGGCCGGATTCATGTGGCCCGCGATGCGCAGCAAACGAATGCCTTCCAGCGAAACAACAATGTGCTGTTATCTGATAAAGCCCGGATGCAAACCAAACCGCAGCTGATTATTGATGCCGATGATGTGAAATGCAGCCATGGTGCAACAGTTGGCCAGATTGACAAAGATGCACTGTTTTTTCTTCGTTCACGAGGAATTGGCGAAAAAGAGGCCCGGATGATGCTGATGAATGCCTTCGCCCATGAAGTTATCCAGAAGATTTCAATACAATCACTTCGTGACCGGATAGATGAATTGATTGAAAAACGATTGAATGGTGAGATAACCCGGGGGCATATTTAACCAGCACTCTGATACAAAATAATACGCGAATTGAAAAGCTTTGCAGAAAACTGCAAAGCTTTTCTTATGATTAGTCGTCCTGAAGTTGAATTGAAAGTCAAAAAATTCCTCCCCAGGTTTACATCATGCAAAAAAAACCGCCTTGACTCAAGACGGTTTCTGTATGTATTTGAAAACAGGTTTCTTCTAGATCTTGTTCAGATGAATAACCAAAGAAGACTTCAGATTGGCAGCTTTGTTAGCATGAATCACATTCTTCTTGGCCAATTTGTCAATCATCGAAACAACTTTTGGCAAAGCAGCTGTAACGACTTCTTTATCAGTCTCGAGACGTAATTTCTTTACCGCATTACGCATGGTTTTGGCCACGTATTTGTTCTGAACCGTTTTTACCTCGTCTTGCTTGATTCTCTTCTTCGCTGATTTATGATGTGCCATTTTTCGTATTCTAAATTGTTAAAATTTATTTGTAGCCCGTAGGGGATTCGAACCCCTGCTACCAGGATGAAAACCTGGCGTCCTAACCCCTAGACGAACGGGCCAACTTGATGATTCCCTGATTTTGGGACTGCAAAAATAGTTCAATTTTTCTAGTCACCAAATCTTTTCAGGATTTTTTACCAAAATTCCTTCAGCTTTGTTTAACAGAAGGTGTTTCTGTTTTGGCGATGCAAAGAAAATTAAGTTTTTCGAAACAACAAGCGAACCGTTGAAATTAATTAACGCCATTCGACAATCGTACCTCGGTTCTTCTGAAGCAATTTTTCAGGCATCGAGGCGAATAATTCTTTCCAGAGCAAATCGATGAGTTTGAATTTAGAGTAATGTCTGGAATACACTAAACTAACCTCACGAAGCGGATTTGCATCGGTGAAAGTTCGGACATGCTCAAAGCGCGCTTCGCTCATCCCAAGTGTAGCCAACTCCGGAATAATGGTCATGCCGCCTTCCTTATCGATAATATTCATAATAGTTTCGAGCGATCCGGCTTCAAAATGAAAAGGTAACGTTGAATTTGCCGCATCTTTAAACGAACACAGGTTGATCACCTGGTCGCGGAAGCAATGCCCATCACTGAGAAGCCATAATTCAGGAGTGGCAATATCTTTCAGTCGAATGGCAGCTTGCTTGCTCAAAGGATGATCGTCGTGAAGGTAAAGGAGCATTCCTTCATAAAAAATGGGCTTTTCAAGGATTCGGTCTTCTTTAAGCGGGGTCACCAAAATTCCGACATCGATCAGATCGCGGTTCAGGTGGTCGATAATATTGGCCGTAGTCAGCTCATGTACCTTGATGTTGATGTTTGGGTATTTGCGTTTGTAATTACCTATAAATAAAGGCAGAAGATATGGTGCCAAAGTTGGGATAATCCCGATTGAAAGCTCTCCTGAAATCAGGTTTTTATGGTCTTTGATGATGTTGTTGATTTTCTGTGACTCCTGAAGGGCAATCCGCGCCTGATCAATTATGCGTCGGCCAACGTCGGTGGGAATCAAGGGTTGTTTGCTCCGGTCGAAAATAACAACTTCCAAATCTTCTTCAAGCTTTTTAATTTGCATGCTGAGGGTGGGTTGGGTGATGAAACAATTTTCAGCAGCTCTCCCAAAATGCCTGTATGTATCCACAGCAACAATGTATTCCAGTTGGGTTAAGGTTATCATGGTTTTGAGATTAAGTCAGCTTCAAAATTTCTTCAACAGGACGGGCAAGGACCGCATGCGAACCTTTGATGACCAGCGGACGCTGGATGAGCTTCGGGTTTTCAACCAGGATGCCAATCCATTCTTCCGTGGTATGTTCTTGTCCTTTATATTTTTCCTTGTACAATTCCTCGGTAGTACGGATAATATCCGTAACCTCCAATCCTGATTTGTTCAGAAAATCTTTAATCTCACGGACAGTGATCCCATTTTTCATGTAGTCGATCACCTCGATGTCAAATCCTTTTTCTTCAAGGTATTTGAGCGCTTCACGACTCTTTGAACAGCGTGGATTGTGGTAGATTTTCATATTGTTCTGGTGCCTTTTTTTAATATAAGTGTGGTAATCTTCCTGTGCACGATGGCGTTGACCGTTGGCCGGATTGTAATACTTGTTACTAAGTTGACTGTCAAGAATCCGGGCCTTGGTATTGTCGCGAAGCTGAATCCGAAGCAATTCTTTTAGTTCGCTTTTTATTTCCGGAGAATAGACCGGACAGGCGACTTCGATTCGTCGATCAAGGTTGCGCGACATCCAATCGGCCGAGGTAATATAAATATCATCCTTCCCACCATTGGCAAAAAGCATCACCCTTGTATGTTCCAGATACTTATCAACAATACTGATCGCCTCAATATTTTTGCTTAAAACCGGATCTCCGGTTTTTAAGCCACAAGTTCCGCGAATGATGAGTTGTATTTTCACTCCGGCCTGACTAGCCTTATAGAGTTTGTCAATCATTTCCTGATCGATCAGGCTATTCATCTTCAGGATCATATACGCCTTTTTCCCCTTTTTTGCATGGGCAATTTCCTGATCAATTTTTTGCAGGAAGAAGCTTCGCTGGGAAAAAGGACTGACGATGATTTGCTTGAAATCGTAATGTTTATAGGTGTGTTTGAAAAACTCGAACATGTTGGCCACATCCTTGGCAATTTCAGGATCAGCAGTTAAAAGACCTTTGTCGCCATAAACGCGGGACGTTCCTTCGTGGAAATTTCCAGTTCCAATATAAGCATAATTGCGGATGCCATTTTTCTCGTTACGTTCAATCCAGGCCAGCTTGCAATGAATCTTGAGTCCGGGAATCCCGTTAATGACATGTGCTCCTTCTTCCTGAAGTTTATTTGACCAATAGATGTTTGCCTCCTCATCAAAGCGCGCCTGGAGCTCGATGACTACAGTCACCTTTTTGCCGTTACGAATGGCATTTAGCAAAGCATTCACCACTTTGGAAGTTTCAGAAACCCGATAAATTGTAATCCCTATTTCGGTGACTTTTGGATCGATAGCTGCTTCACGCAAAAAATCAATAAAATGGGAGAAACTCTGATACGGATAATGGAGCAAGATATCTTTCTGCCGAAGTTTTTTGAGGATGCTTTTGTGTGGTGGCAAATCCCTGTGAGGGACCGGTGGCAGACTCTGATAATAATGATGCGGTTTCCCGATCTCCGGAAAATTCATGAAATCTTTGTGGTTGTGATATCGCCCGCCAGCCACCGTTTTCTCGGCACCATTCAGTTTCATTTTTTTCATGATGAATTCGAGTAGGTCAACCGGCATTTCACGATCGTAAATCAGGCGGACCGGAGTACCTAACTTGCGCTTCTTCAAGCTGATTTCCATCTTTTCCAGGTAGCTTTTCGATATATCGTCGTCGATATCCAGCTCAGCATCGCGGGTAACTTTGATGGTGTAGGCCTCAAAATGATCGAAATTGAAAATCGGAAAAATATCATTCAGGCAAAAGCGAATGACATCGTCGACCATGATGACATATTTTTTGTGGCCCTGATCAGGCAGTACCAGAAACCGCGATACAGAGGTGCTTGGAATACGAACTAACGCGTACGCATATTTGGCAGGAGATTTTTCTTTGGATAACTTAACGGCAAGATAAACTGATTTGTCTCGCAAATATGGAAATTTCATCGATTTTCCCAGCATAATCGGGACAATGTTCGGAAGCACTTCCGTATTAAAATACTTCCTCACAAACACGCCTTGTTCATGGCTAAGCTGCTTCTCGTCGATCATGAAAATGTTTTCGCTGGCCATTTCCCTGAAGATGTTCCGGTAGATCTCCTGCGTTTTTTGCTGTTGCTGAACTACAATGGTTTGAATTTTATCGTACAGTTCAGCAGCAGTCAAATTCCCCATCAGTTTTTCCTCTTCCTGACCCAATTCGAGCATTCGCCTCACTGCTGCCACTCGAACCCGAAAAAATTCATCGAGGTTATTGGAGAAAATCCCCAAAAAACGGATCCGCTCAAATAAGGGTACCGATGGATCTTCAGCTTCCTGAAGAACCCGTTCGTTGAACGAAAGCCAACTTATTTCGCGGTTGTTATATTTGCTCATTTTATCCATTGAACATTTGAATTTACTCAGTCTTTCTATATCGTTGCTGAAAAAACCAAATATACATTTATTACAGGTTCAATTTCTTTAATCCTTTCTGAATAGCCTCCAAATAAACAGTTTCACCAATAATTTCATTAATTTGTAATATTCGGTCTTTCGGCGCTTCATTTTCATCCTGAAGGAACAACTCGAACCAACCAACATTTTGCCAGCTTCCCAATTTATACCCAACTTTTGAGAATTCGGCGCATTTGCGATATCCAAAATACTCATGAAAAGCGACACTCGCTTCGTTTGGCATGGTGATGATGGCCAGCAAATTTGCTACTCCCTGGTATCGGACTATTTCATTCAAGCTGGTGTATAAGGCATCAGCAACTTTTTTCCGGTGAAAGTCGGGATGAATATAGACCGATACTTCCTTGCTCCACCGGTATGAGGCACGGCTTCGGTAACCCGATGCGTAGGCATATCCGGCAACCCGTCCTTCGATTTCGCAAACTAAAACCGGCATTTCAGTCATAATATCCTGCATCCGCTTCCAGAATGAGTCTTCATCGGGAATGGCTTCTTCAAAGGTGACGGCGGTCTCAAGGATAAACGGGGCATAAATTTCGAGAATTCCCGGAACATCGCGTTTTTCAGCCAGTCGTATGATTGGTAACATATTTATAAAATTTGATTATGCTATTCTGATCCGCTTTCAACTTCGGTCAGGATAGCTTGTTATTATTCTTTTTTGAAGAAATTATCTGAGTTAACAATACTCCTGCCAATGCTCCTATCGCAAAGATTGATAAAAACTCCACAGTCCTGACACTGCCATCAGAGATAATTCTAAAATAGTTGCCAATAGAAATTATCAGAAGAATTGCGGTAACATAAATTGGTCTTTTTTTCATTGGTTCACCGATATTTTGAGTCTGAAATTTCAAACCTGAACAATCCTTCAATCTCTTTAGTTGAGCTCATCGCTGAACTCCATCAAAAATGCCTTGATAAATCCTCCTATTTCGCCATCCAAAACGGCATTCACATTTCCCGATTCAAAACCTGTTCGGACATCTTTTACCAGTTTGTATGGCTGCAGGGTATACGACCGGATTTGCGATCCCCATTCAATTTTTTTCTTGGTCGCATTAATCAGTTGTTCTGCCTCCTGACGTTTGCGCAGTTCGAGTTCATACAACTGAGATTTCAGTAATCGAAGGGCATTTTCCTTGTTATTCAGTTGCGAACGAGTTTCGGTGTTTTCGATGATGATTCCTGAAGGAGCATGACGTAAACGAACCCCGGTTTCCACCTTGTTTACATTCTGACCGCCGGCTCCTCCGGAGCGGAAAGTTTCCCAGGTAATGTCTGCAGGATTAATTGCTACTTCGATGGTGTCGTCAATTGCCGGAGAAACAAATACAGAGGCGAAAGTGGTCATTCGCTTGCTTTGGGCATTGAACGGAGACAGGCGCACCAAACGGTGAACTCCGTTTTCGCTTTTCAGGTAACCATAGGCATATTCGCCTTCAAACTCAATGGTACAGCTTTTTACACCAACTTCATCGCCGGCATGGTACTCAATTGTTCTGACTGTATAACCTTGCTTTTCGCCATAGCGCATATACATACGCATCAGTATTTCGGCCCAGTCGTTGCTTTCGGTCCCGCCAGCGCCCGCGTTGATACGAAGAATGGCACCTAGCTTATCCTCCTCTTTCCGGAGCATATTTTTTACCTCGAGTGCTTCGATAAGCGAAAGTGTTTCGTTGAAATGAAGCTCAATATCCTCATCGGTGGCTTCGTCCATTTCATAGAAATCGTACAAAACCAGCAGGTCTTCCATGTGTTGGGCCACGAGTTTATATCCATCGGTCCATATTTTGACCGAACGGATCACTTTCATCTGAGCTTCAGCTTCTTTTGGATTGTTCCAGAATGCCGGATCCTGTGTTTTAAGTTCTTCTTCCTGAAGTTGTATTAGTTTCTGATCGTAGTCAAAGATGCCTCCTTAACGCATCCTGGCGATCAATAAGACCTTTCACCTGTTCTTTGAGAATCATTTTCTAGTTTTTGATGTTCTGGCAACAAAAGTAGAAAATGAATCCCGATAATTTCGAAAAACCGGAGATTATATGATAAAACATCCTTCAGCCATTTCCGGTCTGAAAGGTTAATTGAGTTTTACTGTCCAAAGACTGCACTGGCCTCAGAAATTGAGATGCACTGCAAATTGTAGGCAGTTTTTTGGGCTTCGTAGAGATAGGCAAACAGTTTTACCGTATATGTTTTACCAATTTCCGGAGTAAATCCGGCGGCCCATCCGCCACCATTAGGACTGATCCAATAGGTGCTGATTGTATTTGAAAACTCCTGACTACCAAAAACGATCGTTGATCCATCCAGGATATTGACTCCATAGCTATCGGCATCGGTCACAGGTCTCCAGGTAATCCGGAGCATGTGTGTCTTAGGATTGAACTTGCATGTGTCAATGATCGCTGGTGCAATAACTTTGCTGGTTAATTCATCCTGAAACTGATTGGTTGAACCGTCATTAAAAACGGCAGAAAAATTGAAAGTGGCTGCAGGTGGCTGGGTTGCTGTATACAAAGAATCCGGAGTTTCTAGCATGAAACTGGCATTGATCCCCTGATTCGCTTTTAACGTGTATTTTTTCCCTGGGTCGGCCGAACTTACCACATCAACGCTTTTAAAAGCACTGTAGGTATAGGCATACAAATTCAGGCCATAAACATCGGTGGTGCCCGATTTTGTACAAACGATAAGTGCATCGCCGACGCCCGTCGCTTTTTGATCTTGCTTTTTACAAGAGAAAAGGATCAACACAAGCAATACTACAGGGATAGTTTTAGATAAATTCATTTTATATTTTTTGGAATTAGTAACTCACCTTACGCATAATTTTGATCGTTATGCTGCACTAGGTGTTGATAACCTGAGTAGTTCGTTATGTGCGGCTTTCAAGGCAGCCTGATAGATTCTTGCTTTCATTGCAAAATGGTTTTGATTTGTCCGCTGTTTGAGC
>JANXYV010000196.1 GCA_025355875.1 Prolixibacteraceae bacterium
TCTTCATGAAGAGAGGGGTCGGGGGTGAGTCAATTTACGTTCATTTTTTTCATTTAGGCATTCAACCGGATACTCATTTTATTTAATTTAAATGGTATACTTTTGGACTGAACTACTGGTATACTTTTCGATTGAAATAAACACTTGTAATATCTGTCAATATCCTTCTGTCGCTGTCGGTGTCTTATTCGAATATGCTCCAGGCAAAGATCAACCTCTTTCTGTGTAGCGAATGCCTTGGCAATGACCAACAATCTGGCATCCCGGACACTTAGCAAGGGCATTTCATCCTGATTTTCAAGTTTTAGTGTTAAAATATAAAGACTGGCCATCATCACTAATGCCATATGATGTTGCCACGCCAACCATCCTGTTACTTGATAACCTGACATCCCCAACTCATTCTTGCAATCATCGAAACAACGCTCAACCCAATATCTGCTACATTGAAAATACGCCCATTCTTTGTTCGTGTATTTTTCTTTATCCCCATTGCTGAGTGAATATTTTATATGAATATCCGTTTGTTTGCCTATTCTTTAAAATCGATGCAAAAAATGTATTATATCATTCGGAATATGAAATTGACTCACCCCCGACCCCTCTCTTCATGAAGAGAGGGGTCGGGGGTGAGTCAATTTACGTTCATTTTTTTCATTTAGGCATTCAACCGGATACTCATTTAATACAATCAGAAAACGCAGTCAATGCCTTCTTTTATCCAACCAAGGAAGGACGATTATTGACTTGTCCAGCATTTTTGATGTTGACCGCAGAACCATCGAACGCTGGTTTGATAAGTGGGAAAAAGAGGGCGTGAATTCTCTTCCAATTACAACCGGCAGAGGAGTAAAAACACGACTTAAGGGTCTTGAAGATGTACTTTCTGAGCAATTAGAAATTCATAGCAGAAATCTAAAAAATGTGCTGCTTTATTTAGACGAAAAACACAACATTAGAATCTGCAAAAAGACCTTGCAGAATTTTTTAAAAGATACTGGGCTATAGATGGAAACGAGTTCGGCTGTCTTTAAAACGGTTACGCAAACAAGATGAATTTCAGTTAAAACAAGGACAAATAGAAAGCCTTAAACAATTGGAAGATAGCGGATTCATTGATCTTTATTTTGGCGATGAAAGTCATTTTGGGCTTACCCCAAATGTACCTTATGCCTGGCAAACGAAAGAAAATCCGATATTGCTACCTGCCGCCAAAGGGAGATTTCTAAATGTTGTGGGTTTAATGAATCGTAAAAACAAACTATTCTTTGATGTACTTGAATCCACATTCAATACAGACAAATTAATTTGTTTTATGGAAAATTTCGTTGCGCAAACGATTAAAAAAACAATTGTGATACTTGATAATTCACCAATACACAGATCTAAAAAATTCAAGGCTAAAATGCAGGAGTGGAGAGAGCAAGATGTATATATTTTCTTCTTGCCTCCGTATTCACCCGAATTGAATTTGATAGAAATATTGTGGCGAAGGATCAAATATCAATGGCTGAGTTTTGAAGCATATCTCTGTTTTCAGAATCTCAAAGAACGATTGTTTAATGTCTTGCAAAATGTAGGAACAAAATACGACATTATATTTTAACCATTACTTATTAATGCGAATCAAGGGTTGAGAAATAACTAAATAAAGTTCATTAAATGTCTAAAAATCAGGCAATTATATTTGTTTAAATTCCTGAAAATCAATATTTTATGGTCAGTTTCGAAATGACAATTAGATATGATTTCCAAGGATAAGGGCGACAAGTTAGTAAGAATTTACTTTTTTATTTGCGACAAGTTTGAAGAATTAAAATATTACTGTGAGCGGTTTAGTAACAACAATCAACCTGAACTGACAGACCAGGAAATAATGACCATCTATTTGTACGTGATGCATCAACAAGGCCATTTTAAAGTAAAACATATACATCGGTTTGCCTGCGAATACCTAACATCTTGGTTTCCAAAACTTGGAAGCTATCAGGCTTTTGACAACAGGCTTAACCGGTTGACCGGAGCTTTTAACAGACTTGTAGAAATATTATTGACTGATTTTCGTCCCGATGATTGCTGTCTGGATCAAAGTTTATTGGACTCCATGCCAATTATAACCTGTTCAGGCAAGCGTACAGGAAAAGTAGCCAGGGAAATCTCCAATAAAGGTTATTGCTCTACAAAGAGCATATATTATTACGGAATGAAAATGCATTTGCTTGGTTTCCGGCGCATTGGTAAACTGCCGCATCCTGAACAGATTTTGTTTACTCCGGCATCAGTAAGTGACACAAGTGTATATAAACAAGCATGGTCGGAGTTGAATGGACGGATGTTTTACGGCGATAAAATATACTCTGATCTTGATTTTAATGAAGAAATGATGAAGAAACACAATTCTGAAATGCTCACTCCAATTAAAGAAGTGAAAGGAATGTCTAATGAAATTAAACAAAGGATAAAAGCGGCAGATGATTTATTCTCAACGGCTGTTTCCCGAATCAGGCAACCTATTGAGGCACTTTTTAATTGGTTAATAGAAAAGGCTGATATCCAGAAAGCAAGCAAGGTAAGATCAACAAAAGGACTACTTGTTCATGCTTTCGGAAGATTGGCTGCTGCATATATTACATTAGCAATTTAAACCTTGATTCGCATTATTACATAATAAGTCACTGTTGTCCGGTAAAAGAAATAGAACCGAGCTAGCCGATAAAGGCTAACCCGGTATAGTTACCTTTGAAGTTACGAAGCAACAATTGTAACCATGGGTAAAAATATAAATTTTAGCGGACAGCCGGTATTTAATCAGCTCATAAAGTTCATTGACAAAAGTGAGGTCAGAAAAATAGCGAAGCAGCATGGAGCCGAGCGTTATGTGAAAAAGTTTTCGACTTACAATCATGTTGTTGTAATGCTTTTCGTTGCACTCGAAGGCTATCATTCAATCCGTGAAGTCATTCTGGGTTTATTGGCCAACGCCCACAAGCTTTCTCATTTAGGGTTAAGCTATCTGGTCAGGCGCAGCACTTTTTCTGAAGCCAACCAAAGGCGCAGCAGCAAAGTTTTCGGCGACATCTATATGAGTGTTTACAGAAGTAACGTGTCAGATTTAGCGGACAGCCGGTTGACGGATTCCGACCTAAAGCGGCTTTACATCATGGATTCGACGACCATGTCCCTG
>JANXYV010000229.1 GCA_025355875.1 Prolixibacteraceae bacterium
TGGAAGGAATAAACAATAAGGTTCAACTTGCAAAACGAAGGGCAAGAGGGTATAGAAATATCGAAAATTTCATCAACATGATTTACTTCTTAACAGCTAAACTCAAATTTGATTACCCACTGTATCCGACATAGAGCCAAACAATTTTGTTTTTTTTTCTGATGAAAAAAACAAAATTGGAAATCTGAATGTCACTGAATGGGGTGAAATAATTTCAAGTATTAAAGCACCAATCTATTCAGCTGATTATTCAGTCCCCGTTAAAATTCAAATATATTAATAGGATGATACCATTTACCCCAGTTTTTTCATCCCATCTTGTGGTTTAATTTCATTAAAATTGTTCAGGATTATAACGTGAAGTTCTAATTCAATCATCATTTAAATCAATAATTGAAATGTATATATCCAACATGACCCATTTCCTAGATGAAGCAGGGAACATACCTAAACAGATGCCCAAAGAAGCAAGAGAATTGGCTAATTTCTTGGCATTGGTTGTTGATGAAACAACAAAAGAATCTTCATCACCAGTTATTTATACTACTATCAGGTGCTTTTCAAAGAAATGTGAGGGTACTATTAATAGTGAGTTCTTAAAAGCAAATAACGAAATCCATTGGGTGTGTTCAAAGTGCCAGAATGAAGGAGTAATAAGTGACTGGCATAACACAAAATGGGACAACCGGTAAATTAACCTGATTTACATTTAGTTAGAAGGCTGTATGTTTTGGGTACTAAACCAAGGATTATCTGATTGAGATTTTTCTTTATGCATTCTATATGGCCTGATAATTCTGGTTGATATTCAAATTCAGCTCGACCGGTTTTGTCGTTATAGAAGAAGCGTTTCATGGGAGAAAGTTAATGGTTTCTATTGTTTGAAACTTTGGACGGTTTGCGACGTTCAGAAAGTTATAGGAGGCAGTACTCATCGAGATGATAGTCGATGGTATCCCAGGTTATGCCGTTGTTGCAGTCGTGATGGTGTTCCATTCGTTCGAGGGCAAGGGAGAATTTGGAACGATCATAGATGCGTTTAGGCTGATCTGCAGGATCGAGCAGATCGATGTCGTAGTCCTGGTGATTAGCGGCCCATTCCTCGTCATTGTCGACTTCTTTTTCAAAGGCACGGCTCTTGAAGTCATCAACGCCCCAAATAATGAAGATCACGGAGGGTTTATCTTTTTCGGAGCATTCGCGTAGCCAGGCACGACCTTCGAAAAGATCGATGCGATGGGCATTTTCGTCGGTTGCGCAGATTAAGAAATCCTGCATGAATGATTCTACCTCGATCATTTCGGGGGTTACCTGATCGGGGACGGTAATTTCAAGTAAGAGTTGGAGCGTTTTCATTGCTAATAAGAGGTTTAAAAAGTGTCTGGACTGAGGTTGATACATATATATAAAGCAATGTGTTTCATATTTAAATATTTTGTTGGTCCTTAATATTACTAAGCCACATATTAGCGAATTCTGCATGTTCAGCCTGAAGCTTTGCCTTGTACGCTTTTATTTCACCTCTTTCCATGATTATAGATTCCTGTTCCACTCCAATATTATCCTGCTTAAAGTAGCTGGGTAGATATTTACTAGATTTTATATCCATTAAAAAGCACATTTCAGGATCAGCCATCAGGTCTCCATTCTGTTCATAGTAGTGTGCAACACTAAAAATTCGGTAATTGTCATTCACAAAAATCTGTTCTACACTAACTGGCATAAACGAACCACCAGTATTATCAATCTTGATATAACCTTCTTCCATCATTGAGACCATCTTATTCATGATCTGGGTTGATTGCTTATTCAGTGTCTTCATTGTAATTAGTTTTAATAAATGCCTATTGTGATGGGCAAATGTACAATTAAACTCAACATGCCTATTGTATTGGGCATTTTATTTATCTTTAGACCGAAAAATATTTCATTTATGAAACCAAAAGAAATTTCACCAGACCATCAGGTATTGATGATCGGGATTGGGAGTAGAATTAAGGAGTTGAGAAAAGCAAAACAATTAAGCTACATTGAGCTTGCCAACTTGATTGGCATATCAAGGAATACATACAATCAATTGGAATTGGGAATTATTAATTTCCAATTCGGGACACTTCTGCCTGTTTTGAAATATCATGGGATTAGTTTATCAGAATTCTTCAAGGATTTGTAATTCAGTAATACCTTTAAAGTAGGTTTTTCTATAGTATACCAGGATTGTCCTTCGCATATTTTAATATTCCGCAACCATGCCTTTCTCCATTTACCTGATGATCTCGTTCAGAAGTAGATCGATCTCAACCCTTACATTCAATTTGTACCGATAAATAATTCTTCTACCCCGAGGGGAAGTAAGTAATTAGGTATATATTTGCCCACCAATATTTTAAGATTTATAAATCATTAATAATTTTAAAAATAAGAGATGACAAAAGCAGATATTGTAAAGGGAATTAGCCAAAACACTGGAATTGAAACTGTGACCGTGGAAAAAGTTGTTGAAGCATTTATGGAATCAATGAAAGACTCTTTAACTGGAGGTAATAACGTTTATCTTCGTGGCTTTGGAAGTTTTATCGTAAAAAAAAGAGCAGAAAAAACCGCACGTAATATTTCTAAAAACACTACAGTTATTGTTCCTGCTCATAACATTCCTTCGTTTAAACCAGCCAAAGAATTTGTTGCCCAGGTTAAAGAACAAGTGAAATAAGAACATTCCAGGTAGAACACTGCCTAGGCGATTGCCTATGGGCCAGTTCACTCATTTCTGATGCACCTCCGTTTCCGCTATCCTTTAATAGGATAGCAGAACTCTGTGCTATTTCATTTTATAGTTACAATTCCATTTACTCAAATTCCGTAATCTTCAAACAAACCATCGGTACTTGTAGATGTAAACCCGGCATTGTAATTGGTGGTAACATCTGAATTATTTTTAAACTGGTTGTTTATATCATCTATCATAGAACCTATATCACATATATCTTCAGTCCAATAATACTTTTTCACCGTTTGAATACCTAAACCACTGATTTCAGCTACCTTATTTTGGGTAATCTTTTGTTTAAGTGATTTTAATTCTGCTTTTGCTTCTAGAATTTTTGTTATAGATTTATTTTTCCGGATCATCCCATTACACTTATTCATTATTTTAACTTTTTCCTCTCTTGAAAGAAATGTATTCTTATTCAAATGAAAATTCTTGATTCTATCATTATTATATACATACCCTTCTAGTTGTGTTTGGCCATATACGAACTCAAACAATCTCTTCAATGACCTTAATTCCATGGGGGGATCTGCTTTATATTTATTGGTATAAAAGATAAAGGTATAGATGTAACTCGGATCTATTCCTGGATTTAAATAAACCAAACGATGAATGCAAGAAGCAAAATATTTGTGTTTAACTCCATCATCAATCTCTTTGGGGAACTTAATTTCTAAGAATTCTATTGGGTGATAATCAATTACTGAATTCTTTGAATCAATGGGGGTAGATCGAATAACCTTTTTTATTTCATCATAGGGCAATAATTGATAGGGGAAAGTACATGAAGGTATATATAAAAGCTCTCTCACGGATATACACTGATTTGTACTTTTTTTATAATTATCTATTCCCCCATACTTTGTCAAATCATCTGTATTGATTCCCAATTCATTCTCGTAATTTACAAATACATCTGGATCTGACGATATAAACATTGCCCTCCCAATATCCTTTGTTTTTGTGTCGAGGTATGATGATTCATCTTTGAAAACTTCGGACACGATGTATTCCCATGCGTTTTGAAAGTTTTCCTTGGTAAGTTCTATATTAACTTTAACCAGAACAGTTATACCCCCACTCCCAGAAGAAATACATACCAACGATACTATGTGCCTATATTTCTGGATGAATTCTCGTTTAAATTCAATTGCATTTGGTACATCAAAGTCAAAATATATGTACCCGGAGAAGTTGATAAAGTTCGTGCTATATTCAGAATCATCTTTAAGAATGCGTTTTTTTACAACGCAATTTGGGGTAATGTACTCTAAAGTACGCTTAAGCTCTTTATAGGATTGATCCCCATTTTCACGCAGTTGCCTTATTTGATTAATCGTTTCACTTGCAGGATTCTTTCGGATCAGCTTAGCTAAGTCGGAAAGAATAATTGGTTGCCTTTCCGGATAGACATTTTTAATGCCTTCTTTAAAAATAGAAAACATTAGAGCTGCTTATTTTCTATTATTTTGATTTCAATAGGTTCATTTACTGTTTCATCATTTACATTTTCATTTTTCATATTCATAATATAATTTATTTATATATAGTATAAAATAATGGAAAAGTTTATGCTGAAATTTTATGAATTCAAGGATAATGTTATTAAAAAACGGAAACGGTTAAAGAAGCTGAAGAAAAATGATCTCACTGAGGTAGAGCGCAGGAGACAAGAAATGGATCACATGACAAAGTTGTGGGGGACAATATAAAATTGAATCTTTGTTCCAAACAAATAGAGATGCAATGACAATGTTAAATGATCATTACCAGAGCTTAATTCAACTTATATTACCCCAAGAGATATTCGATTATTT
>JANXYV010000001.1 GCA_025355875.1 Prolixibacteraceae bacterium
TGGAAGGAATAAACAATAAGGTTCAACTTGCAAAACGAAGGGCAAGAGGGTATAGAAATATCGAAAATTTCATCAACATGATTTACTTCTTAACAGCTAAACTCAAATTTGATTACCCACTGTATCCGACATAGAGCCAAAATTATATTTGTTGTGCAATAATTTATGGAAAATATTTCGTTCGTTTTTCAGAATGTTTGTAATCCCTGCTTTCTTTTAGCGCCTCGTAAATGGTAATGACCATCAGAAGCATCAGGAAAAAATACGAAAAATCTTCAACCGGAATGTTCAGGAAACGAATATTCAGAATATGTATTGTGTTGTATTCCACAACTGGCAAGGATGTCAGTATTCCATTCACCACAATAAAGGGTGCCAGCGAAACCAAATAACTGATGTAAAAATGGGACATGTGGGATTTAAATTTGTTGCCTATAACCGTTATTCCGAGATAGGCCGCTGAAAACAAAAAAGTCAGGAAGGTATATGTCTGAAGCCTGAAGAAAAAGCTGACCATCGCAAAAACCCCAATCAAAAAAAAGCTGAATGCTTTGAAAAAGCTGGTATTTCCGAAATCTTTGAGATAAACTTTCAGTACCTCATAAATAAATACGCAGGAATAGGGAATGACGATAAAAAAAAGCCATTCTTCGATGGGCATTCCTTTTAGACTGATACCGAGAGTATATTCTGTATTGAAACTCCAAATTTTTGCTGTTGTGAAGCTGACGTCCCAGATCCAAAAAACAGTGGCAGTCAGAAGAATTGCCGGAAGAATGTATCTCAGTTTCTGGTAATACCTTACTTTCTGGTCGAAACTCAATGCCAATGGCACTGACAACGAAGCGATCAAAAGGAACAGGTATGTAAATTGTTTCAATTCCATTGTTTCGAAAGTTGAAAGGTTCTGAAAACTTTCAGGCTAAGCTATCAATTTTCTGGTTCCTGAAGAAAAGAAAAGGGTGCATCTTCCTAAAAATATGCACCCTTTCGAAATCAACTGATTAAACTCTAGTATATCTTATACGCAATGCCAACTGCAAAGTTAAGAGTTGTTTTGCTGTAAGTGTCTTTATAAGAAGGTACGACCGGATCGGAGAAAGTAACCGTTTGATCTTTATAGAAAGTGTTGGAAATACCTGCATCGAGGGTCATTCGTTTGGAAATTTTCCATACAGCGCCACCTCCAATAGTGGTTGATGGGTTGCTCCAGCTGAAATCGCTTTGGTAACTTGGTGCAACTCCCATATCACTCAATAAACCACCCACGCTGACCCCAAATTTGTCGGTGAGGTTAAACTGTAAACCCAAACCAGCTTCGTAGCCATTTTTATCGATTTCACGATGACGGATTTTAGTGGGATCGGTAGTTTTCCAGCTTGACAAATCGCGAACATTCATTCCCCAGTCGACATTTTTATTGAAATAATAGTCATACGAAAGTTGAACTTCCATCCAATGCAATCCTTTGTATCCAACACCGATGCCTAAAATTGCAGGTACATTACTGGATGATGTAGCCCCGTCGGGAAACAAACCCAAATCATCCACTGTAGTTTTATTTGTAAGTGTTAAATAGGTGGTGTGCTCATATTTTACGGCAAAGTTCCAGTCCTCATTTGGCGAAATGTTAATGCCAATCATAGGAGTAAATCCTGTCCCTGTTTGTTTGGTATCAACATGTTTGTCTCCAACCTTAGGATCAAAAACTGATGGGTTTTGAGAAGCAGCGGAATATAACGCTTGAACAGTTGAAATGGGCATTTTGTCAATTTCTTCTTGTTTAGCACCTGCAAGCTTTAGTCCACCTTCAAGTTTAGCTTGCGTTTCGGCAGTTATTAATTTAGCATTCTTCGCTTGAGCAATTGTTAGCACACCTCCGCCGCCAGAAATAATTGGTTGAAGATTTTGTGAGGTCAACCCTGCAACACCTGCCAGAAAAGTTTTGGCAGGAATCATTCCTGCAGGCGACAACAACTGAATATTGGAGATATTTCCTTTATAAGTATTTACAGAAGGCAAATACCGCACTCCCCCATAAACTGAAACAACGTCATTAATTTTGTAAGTTGCTCCAAGTTGAATTCCCCAAAAAATGGAAGTTCCTTCCAAAGATAAGTCAGCATTATAATTTGTTTCAAATCCTTTTGCAAGTGCAGCAATTTGCGTTTCAAAACTTGGTAACCCCTTATCGTATTTGGCACTTCCTCCACCGGCATTGGGACCGAACCCGGCAGAAAAAGCCCAGTTTTCCTTTTTATAAACCGCAAATGCAGTCGGAAAAACCGGAACGGACACAGTTCCTTTGTAGATACCGTCATTCAGTAATGGATATTCACAATTAACATTTTTATCCTGAAAAATGGATTGGCTATAGAACGCAAAATGAAAGCCATCTTCCATCTTAATTAATCCGGCCGGATTATAATATACTGCGTCAATGTCGAGCGAAGCATTCCGTGACATCGTGCGAATAAACTGTGCACTTTGGTTTAGGTTTGTTAGTAATCCGCCAGCAAAGGCAGTGCTCATAAACAAGAACATTCCACTGATCAAAATAGCTAGTTTTTTCATCTTTTTCATTTTTTAGATTTGGTGAAAGCAAAAATATAAATATTTATGACGATGAAAAATAATACTCCTGAAAATCAATCAATTAAAACTTATTTAACCACGGACTTTAATATTCGAATAAAACAATACCCGGCTCTTTGGAAACCGGGTTATATGATCAACTTAAAGATTGTCAATCAATTATATCCTACTTATTCATTTCGGGGATTTAAAGATGAATGACTTCGTCGTAAGCAGCAGCTGCAGCTTCCATGATAGCTTCGCTCATGGTGGGGTGAGGGTGAATCGATTTGATCAGTTCGTGCCCGGTAATTTCCAGCTTTTTGGCTACCACCAGCTCGGCAATCATTTCGGTTACATTGGCGCCAATCAAATGGGCTCCAAGTAATTCTCCGTATTTGGCATCAAAAACCAGTTTCACAAAACCATCTTTCTGACCTGATGCGCTTGCTTTTCCACTGGCTGAAAAAGGAAATTTACCGACTTTAATTTCGTATCCGGCATCTTTGGCCTTTTGCTCGGTCATACCAAGTGAAGAAATCTCAGGGTTGGTATACGTGCAGCCCGGGATGTTGGAATAATCGATTGGATGCGGATTCAAACCTGCAATTTTTTCAACGCAGACAATCCCTTCAGCCGACGCCACATGTGCCAATGCCGGCCCTGCAATGATATCGCCAAATGCGTGAATTCCAGGTACATTGGTTTGGTAAAACTCGTTCACTTTCACTTTGCCATTTTCGAGAACGATTCCTAAGTCTTCCAACCCGATGTTTTCGAGGTTTGGAGTGATACCAACCGCCGAAAGCACGATTTCAGCATCAATAATTTCTTCGCCTTTTTTTGTTTTTACAGTCACCTTGCAAAGTTTTCCGGAGGTATCAACCGATTCGACAGAGGCATTGGTGAAAATCTTCATTTTCATCTTCTTGAACGAGCGTTCCAGGATTTTGGAGACTTCTTCATCTTCGTTTGGAACCACGTTAGGCAAATACTCGACCAGCGTGACCTCAGTTCCAAGGCTCTGGAAGAAATAGGCGAATTCGCTTCCGATGGCTCCTGAACCTACTACCACCATTGATTTGGGTTGTTTAGGCAGAGTCATCGCTTCACGGTAGCCAATTATTTTTTCACCATCCTGTTCCAAATTGGGCAATTCCCGAGAGCGTGCCCCGGTAGCCAGTATGATATTTTTTGTGGAATGAAGGGTTCGTTTTCCGGTTTCGTCGGTTACTTCTACTGAATTTTTATCGATGAGCCGGCCAAAACCATTGATCACTTCGATTTTATTTTTAGTGAACAGGTATTGAATTCCTTTGCTCATGCCCTCGGCCACGTCCCGACTTCGTTTAACCATGGCTTCGAAGTCTGGTTTTATTTCTCCTGAAATTGAAACACCATAATCGGCTGCATGTTTGGCATATTCCAGGGCTTGTACACTTTTTAAAAGCGATTTGGTTGGGATACAGCCCCAATTAAGGCAGATTCCGCCGAGGTTTTCTTTTTCAATAACTCCAACATTCAGGCCTAACTGAGCGGCCCTGATGGCAGCCACATACCCGCCCGGACCACTTCCTACAACTAATAAATCGTAACTCATAAATAGCTTCTTTAGATGAAAATCGAACAGGATAATAACACCCTGGCAGGCTGAAAAGTTTTCCGGAAAGTTAATATTTCCGCACTTTCCAAAACAGCAAAAGCCACCCGAAAGCGACTTTTGTTGTTGTAAAGTGTGAGTTAATTCTATTTCTAATTCGGGAACAATTCAGCCAGTTTTTTATCCAGTTGGTCCACTTTCATTCCTTTTCCGATTATTTTCCCTTCTTTATCCAGCAGGAAGGACTGCGGAATGTTATATACCCCATACATCCGTGCAGCTGCATTTTGCCAGAATTGAAGGTCGGAGACATGTATCCAGCTTAATTTGTCATCCTTGATGGCTTGCAGCCACTTTTCCTTTTCGCGGTCGAGCGAAACGCCAAGAATTTCAAATCCTTTGGAATGGTACTGCTCATAAAGTTTCACTACATTCGGATTTTCCTGACGGCAAGGACTGCACCAGGAGGCCCAGAAATCGACCAGGACTACTTTTCCCCTCAGCGATGACAGTTGAATTGGTTTTCCATCAGGATCGTTCATTGTAAAATCCGGAGCAAGATTACCCACCGACGTCTTTTTTTGCTCCTGAATCATATCCTTCAGTTTAATAACGTAGTCGGTGGTATTGAATTCAGGAGGAAATTTGCTGACAATCGATTCCAACTCATTTTCGTCGATTTGCATGGCCAATTGCCCGGCTGTGATATAAGCCGCAACGATTGAACTGGAATGTTCTTTTACGAAATTTTTGGTGAACACCAAATTGTTATCCATCATAGCCTGATAGTCGATTTTTGCTTTATCGGCTTCGCTGTTATTACCCACATTTTTGGCTGCGTAATATTTATTTTTCAAGGCAGCACCTTCCTTATTCAGTCTTTCCATTTCAGAAACGTAAATCTGGAATACATCCTGACTGGGCGAACCCGTGATTTTGGTGTTTCGTAGACTGTCTTTTTTTGCTTTGACAGTGATGTCGGCATTTTCGAGGAAGAACTGTGCAAAATATTGTTTCTCGTTCAGTCGCAGGATACGTAGATCGGGCAACGCCATTTTACCCTTAAAAGTGAATTTGCCGCCAACAATATTCGCGGAATCAATGCTTTTAGGTTGTCCTCCAACCAGTTTTTGCAGGTAGACTTTACCTGTTTCAACACCGGCGATAGTGCCCTGAACGGAATACTCATCTTTTGCTATGTGGCACGAAACGGCGGCCATAGCAAAAACAAAAATTAGGAAATAGTTTCTCATGTATCTGATTATTTTAATTGTGGATATTCATTTTTTTGCGGATCTGTTCATATCGGTCGAGCAGCCTTTTTGCGGCAACAAAGGAGGAAATTTCTTCCTTCAGGACTTTTCTTTCTGACTCTTCCATCATCATTTTAATTTCTTCATTTTGGTAAAAGTTATTCCGTAGTTGTTCGTTGATGGTTTCGTACATCCAGAATTTAGATTGCTCATTCCGTCGGTGCTGAAAATACCCGTTGCTCCGGACATGAGTCAGGTATTCGTCGATGGTATTCCAGATTTCGCTGATCCCCGTTTTCAGATAGGCCGAACAGGTCAACACTTTGGGTTTCCAGCCTGAGTCGGGTGCAGGAAACAGATGGAGTGCATTCATGTACTGGACACGGGCCAATCCGGCTCTTTCGACATTACTGCCATCGGCTTTGTTGATGGTAATGGCATCGGCCATTTCCATGATACCGCGCTTAATTCCCTGCAGTTCGTCGCCAGCACCGGCCAGCATCAGCAAAAGGAAAAAGTCAACCATCGAATGAACTGCGGTCTCGCTTTGGCCAACGCCCACCGTTTCGATAAAGATATGATTGAATCCTGCAGCCTCGCACAACACAATGGTTTCGCGGGTTTTGCGTGCAACTCCGCCCAACGAACCGGCTGATGGCGAAGGACGTATGTAGGCGTTTGGGTCAATCGAAAGGTCTTCCATCCGTGTTTTATCTCCCAAAATACTGCCTTTCGTTCGTTCACTGCTGGGATCGATGGTCAAAACAGCCAGTTTTTTCCCCTGCGCGGTGATGTGTTTTCCCATGGCCTCGATGAAGGTGCTTTTCCCCACTCCAGGAACTCCGGTAATCCCTATCCGGACTGAATTTCCGGAGAATGGCAAACATTTGACGATGATTTCCTGTGCTGTCTCCTGATGGTCAGGTTTTGAGCTTTCGACCAAAGTTACGGCCTGGCTCAAAATGGTAATATCGCCGTTCAGTATTCCATCGACATATTGCTGAACCGAAAATGTTCGTCCTTTCTTATGCTTCAGAAACCGTTTGACCGAATCTTCGTTTACCGACGATAAGGGTTCAATGCCTTGATTTACGGTTAACCCCGCAAATTGAGGATCATTTTCTATATGGGAATGCGGTAAGTCTCCGATCATGAACAGAAATTTTATGCGAATGTAGCGATCAGTACAGAATTTGAAGAAGGATGGGCTGAAATATTTTAAAAATTAGTAGTTCAGACATAAGAAAGAAGCCGGCTCTGAATTCTGAACCGGCTTCTTTAAATCGTTATCAGGCAAGTTATTGTGCTAAAATATTGCTTGAAATCCTAAGAATGGTAGTTGGGTTTTTAGGATCGTTTGTGATCACCGTGATTGTTTTGTTCTGACGTCCACTTTTACCGGTTGAATCGAACGAAACTTTCAAAGGAACTGTTTCGTTGGCCGCAACCATATTTTTAGGTGGAGAAACGGCAGTGCAACCGCACGAACTTTTTACGTCACGGATCAATAAGTCGCTTTTGCCGGTATTTTTAAGGTTGAAAATGTGTTCAACTTTCGAACCCGGTTTAATATCTCCAAAATCAAATGATTCCATGTCGTAGGACACCACGGGGGCAGCGGCTAATTCTGTCGGCGATAATTTCGAGAAATCTTCTTCGAGGGTGGTGCTCACTGCAAAAGAGTTTTTGTAGTCGTCCTGTTGTCCCTCGATATTCAGGTAGATTCGGTGCATTACAAAACCGAAGGCCTGAATTTTATTGGCATCAAACGTAACTACCAGGTATCCTTTTTGTTTTGGCGCTAATTTGGCCGGTTTGATTACTGCACTCAGGTGAGGGGGAGGTGTTTTAAAACTCAGCTGCAAAGGCTGATCCGAATTGTTGATTACCTCGGTGCTGTCTTTCCTGATCGACTTTACTTTAATTGCAGTAAAGGCGATATTGTTGGTTTTGGCACGAAGCGGACCAATTTCGTTTGGGTAATCTTCTTCGATGGTTCGTGCACGAGGGGTCACTTCGCCTAAAATGGTCAGCGTAACGTCTGCATTATCTGCATTCGAGCTCACACGAATGGTTTTGTTGAAAACACCGGGACGGTTTTTAGGATCGTAGCTCACTTTGATAATTCCTTTTGCACCGGGAGCAACCGGTTCGCGGGTCCATTCCGGAGTTGTACATCCGCAGGAGGCCTGTACATTGTTCAGGATTAATGGTACAGTTCCTTCGTTTTTGAAATTGAAAGCAATTGACTGAATTCCAAGCTCTTCCTTGAAAGTGCCAAAATTGTGTTGCATTTTTTCAAATGCAATACGCGGTTTTGCATCTTGTGCAAAGTTTAGGACCGGGAAACTGATCAGAATTGCCAACAGAAGTGTAATACTTTTTTTCATATTTATTTCATTTTAATGGATAACGATAGAATTCAACCTCAAAAACAGGTTTCTGGCACGACCAAACCTGTTGTACCATAAATACAAAAGTAAAAAACCTTTTTTTGATTCGATGTTAAAGTCAATAAACTTTTGTTAATGAGATGTTAATGAGCAAAACGGATTTAAATTTTGAGTAGTTTCGTAGTTTAACCGTGGTGAAAGGTAGGACATGAAAAGAAACTCGATTGGTTTTGTGATCATTATGGCAACCGTTTCAGTGGTTGGAATTTTGCTCATTCAGCTTTTCTTCCTGAAAAATTCGTATGATCTGAATGAAAAACAGTTTCATCAGATGGCTACCAGCGCTTTGCGAAGCGTGGCCAGCCAGATCAATGATTACAACCGGAAAGTGTATGGACATCCTTCCAGACCGACTGAATTATGTGAAGTGGAGCAAATTTCGAATAATTACTATGTGGTCAATGTCAATGATGTGATTGACCCGAAATTGCTGGAACATTTTCTCGCCTCCGAATTCAAGAAAAGAAACCTGAACATGTCTTTTGAATATGGAATCTATGATTGCTATTCAGGGAAAATGGTCTATGGGAACATGCTGAATGCCGATTCGTTGCGCACTTACCCGAAACCGGCAGGAAAGCGGGACACCTGTTACTGCAGCGCCGAAGAAATCATGTACGACAAGCACTACAACAAGGAAAGCAAAAAGGAAGAGAAACGGAAGAAAGTTTGCACCTTGCCTACCTACGAGAAATACACCTATTATTTTGGGGTTCATTTTCCAGATCGTTCTCAGTATAACGGTTCACGGCTGATGACCTGGTATCTTCTGAACGGGATTTTGTTCTTTGTGGTTATTTTCTTTGGATATGCCCTATATGTGATCATCAAACAGAAACAACTCAGCGAAATCCAGAAAAACTTCATCAACAATCTTACCCACGAATTCAAAACCCCGATTGCATCCATCGATTTGGCGTCCAAAGTTTTGTCAAATCCTGAAATATGCAGGCAACCTGAACGCATGGCTGAATATGTGCGTATAGTGGGTTCACAAAACCATCGGCTGGCGCAACATGTTGAGAAATTGCTCCAGATGGCCACCATCGAAAAAACAAAACTCCAGTTGAACCTGGAACGGGTCGAACTCAATTCCTTTATTGCGGAATCGATCAGGGAATTCAGGAATAGCCAGAATGGAAAAGTTTATCAGGTTAAACTTGAATCATCATGTCAGGAAGCATTTATTCTTGCAGACCGGCTTCATTTCTCTAACCTGATCTACAATGTGCTCGATAATGCGATCAAGTATTGTGCTGTTGAGGCCGATATTGTGATTAGACTGGAACAAAACAAACACCTGTATGTCGTTTCGTTCGATGATAACGGAATCGGGATCCCAAAAGCATTCCGCAAACAAATATTCAACCGCTTTTACAGGATTCCAACCGGAAATGTGCATGATGTAAAAGGATTCGGACTAGGATTGGATTATGTGCAAAAGATTGTGAAAAGGCACGGATGGCATATTCATGTGATCGAAAACTCAAGGAAAGGAAGTACATTTATCCTGAATATTAAGAAAGCAATGTTATGAACTATCAGGGCGAAAAAATACTGTTGGTCGAAGACGATCAAACGCTTAATTTTATCATCAAGGACAACCTGGAACAAAACGGTTATCAGGTTACCTCAACCGTTGATGGGGAGGCCGCGGTAAAGGCGTTTAAGTCAGGCCGGTTCAGTCTGTGCTTGCTGGATGTGATGCTACCAAAGAAGGATGGATTCACGGTTGCAAAAGACATCCGGCAAATTGACGACCATGTGCCGATTATTTTCCTGACGGCCCGGTCGATGACTGAAGACCGCATTACCGGACTGACCATTGGAGGAGATGATTACATTACCAAGCCTTTCAGCATGGAAGAATTGCTGCTGAAAATCCGGATTTTTTTAAAGAGAAGCCTGAATACTTCAGATACTTCGCCCGATCAGGTCTATTTTAAAATCGGAAAATTCAATTTCTATTTTGATAGTCTGATCCTGGATGATCGTGGCGACCGGAAAACCCTGACCTATAAAGAAGCCGAACTGTTGCGCTATTTCTGCGAAAACCCGAACAAAGTGCTGAGCCGTTCTGATATCCTGAAACAGGTTTGGGGCTCCGACGACTATTATCTGGGCAGAAGCCTGGATGTGTTTATTTCGAGACTGAGAAAGTATCTGGGTTCGGACGACAACATTAAAATACTCAACCTTCACGGGATCGGTTTCCGGTTTAATGCTGCAATTTCCCGAAACTGAACTTTCAAATCCCTGTTTTCAAATGAAAGGCCGTCTCAATTCAGTTTGAGACGGCCTTTTATAATTTTCAGAAGTATTAAAATTGAGACTAGTAAGGACCAGAATAGACGAGCGTATCTACGGCAGCCCTGTTGGTTGGACCTGTTCCCCAGAATACAGAGATATAGAAAGTCTTTTTAGCAGGATCGTAACGACTGTTATAATCAGGATTATTTTTAACTGCAGCGTTTATAGCATCTGTAACAGTTACAGGCATTGGACTGTTTTGACCGCCTGAATCATCAATTGTGAGTGTCCACGGGCCAATTCCTCCTATGGTTGAACTTCCATCACCCCATAAATGTATTTTCCAATAGATTACAGATTTCTTGCCTGCGGTCGACAGTTTCCATGGCATACCCGATACATAACCTGAAAGAACTGGGTCACCAGCTCTTAAGGCATAATAGCTCATCAAATACGAACCAGTCCATTGATTGGCAATAGAAATATTGGTGCTTGCATTATTTACCACTTTCCGCCCATCAGTCATGACACTTACATAGGTCAATAAGAAGTAATCTCCCAGAGGAAGAAGGTTCTCATCAGCTGGAAGTGGTTTACCATCTACCGTCAAACCTTTAATGAGATCGGCATAAACTGTAGTAAAATCTTTTGCGATATTATCAGCCGAGTTCGATGAAGCAACATCAATGGTTTTCATTAATCCCACGTTAGATTCCGTTCCGGCTTCTACTCCAATGTATTGGTTGTGAACCTCAATAGACTGAATTCCAGGGCCCATGAGGACATTTAGCGCAACTGGAACTTTTGGGGTTGCATTCAACAAATAGGCTATGTTTCCGGTCGGGATAATTAAGCCCCCTGTCTTTGCATCTTTGGTAACAAGGTCTTCCGATTTGTTACACGAGCTGAACATCAATCCCAGCGCCGTAAAAATCAGCAGAAACACTTTTATTTTTGATTTCATATGATTGAATGTTAAAATTTATAAATTGATTTCGAACATGAATTATTGCATATCCCACCATACACGGGTATTCAGGTTATCAGTTCCTCCCAACAAGGTGACTCCGGCAGCAAGATTAGTTGGATTCCGGGAAGCTTCATCGGTTGGATAAGGTACTCGTACCGGAATTTTTCCGTCATTCATTCCGGCAATTGCAGGAGTAAGAACCGGATAACCAGTTCTGCGCCATTCAAACCAGCTTTGTAATCCCTGATCAAACGTGGCAGCCCAACGTTGTGTAGCGATCAATTCCATCCCTTTTGAGGCATCCCATCCATAGATATCGGTTTTAATATAGTCAGCCGCCAGTGAATCTGCGGTTGCATTGGCCATGGGTAAAAAACCATTACCGTCAACTTCAGCAACTAATGCGTCGCCGAACTGGTTATACGACCCATAAATACCTTCGGTATAATAGGTTCCTGCTACATCATTTCCGCCTGGAATATAATTTTTGAAAGCTGCTTCTGCCAAAATGAATTTAAGCTCTGCAAAGCTCATCAACATTCCCGGTGCTGTAGCTTCCAGAAAATAGGATCCAACTTTACAGGTATTCTTTATTCCATTTCCTTTATAGGAGGCAGCTTGTGAAGAAGTGAGTCCATTGGGAAGACCTTCAAATTTGCCAGCTGCATAGGGTTGTGCATAAATACAAATCCGGTAATCAAGATTGGGTGAATTGGTCCACATCATATCCACCAAAGTCTTGCTAACCCTATGGTCATCGCGGGTTTTGCGATTTTCATTGATCGGGTTATTGTTCGGCGCTGATCCAAGATATTGTAATGCAGCATTATCGGCATTACTTTCAAAGATTGGATATTTGGTGGCATCACCGGTCATTTTGGTTAATTCGGTTGTGGCGAAGTTTTTGTCGCGGGCCGACATCCGAACCAACAATCTCATGCGAAGTGAATTGGCAAACTTTTTCCATTTATCGATGTCATTGTTATACAGGATGTCACCTGTAATGGCTTTTCCGTCAGCAGAAAGAAGGGTATTTGCCGTATCGAGCTTGGCAATAATGTCTCTGTAAATTGATTCCTGTGAATCGTAAGCAGGAAGTGTGTTTGAGCTTCCGAGCCATGCCTGTTTGTATGGAACAGGTCCAAAGAGATCGGTTAATACAGAAGTGATGTAGGATTTCAGCACAAGGGCAACTCCCATGTAATTTTGATGCTGTCTCGATTTTGCCACATTGTACATGGTCTGTACATCCATCCCGTTGGCCGCATAAAAACTCGTCCAGGTACTGTTTACTACTGAAGTCCGGTAGATATAGCGGTCTTCGTCGGTATACTGAACTTTTGCTTCATGCTGAGCCCAGCAGTTCCCCATTTCTTCGCCCAGGAAGATTTCCTGTACGCGGTTGGTCATGCTTTCGATGGAATTGGTAAGCAACATATCGGGGGCTGCTTTCTCCAGTCCGGCGTTATTCGGATCCGTGTTTATTTTCTCAAAATCCTTGGTGCAAGAATTGAATATTAAAAGGAATGCAGATAAGATGAGTGCGATTCCGCCAATTCGTATATTTTTCATGTTTTTTCTATTTAAGAGTTACTAAAATTCCATGTTGATGTTAAACCCAATGCTTCTTGCAGAAGGAAGCTGGCCGAATTCCAGACCCTGGGCATTGCCGCTGTTGAAAGAAGTTTCAGGATCAACATGAGGTATATTACTGCTTAAAATTGCCAGATTACGTCCAACCAGAGCAAGATTCAGTTTCTTGATCGGAAGTGCCCCAAGTTTGTTGAAAGAATATCCGATCCGGGCTTCGCGCAATTTCACATAGCTGGCATCAAAGATACTTCCGGCTGGTATTGAATTGGTGAAGGCTGCGTGGTTGTATTCTTCAGCAGTAACTACCACGTCGTTTGGAACATAAGTGGTCTTGCCAGAGGCGTCGGTCACTTCTTTTACTCCTACTCCCACGATACCGCCTTCTCTGCCGATCAGGGTTTCTTCGAGTGCTCCGGCATATCTGCCCCAGGCGTTTGTCATGGAGTAAAGGTCTCCGCCATGATGAATGTCAATCAGGAAGCTTGCAGAGAATCCTTTATAGATAAATTCGTTGTTGATACCGCCAATCCAGTCGGGTTGATAGTTTCCCAGAATTTTCAGATCGCCTGTTACCGGCACGCCACCACGGTTGATGATGTTTCCGTTCGGATCGCGCAAGAAATCAGCTCCATACAACGAACCGTAAGGTTGACCGGGAATTGCCATAACTTTCAAATCCCAATAGGTACCCAATTCGTATTGTTCTACACCTGGGGCCAATGATACCACTTTGTTCCGGTTCCGGGCAAAGTTGATGTTCATGTTCCAGTTGAAGCCATTGGTGGCCTTGATGATCTCCAGCCCAAGAGTAGCTTCGATACCGGTATTGTCGATTTCACCGGCATTGATGTTCTTGGTAGTATAACCAGAAGCTGCGGAGATAGGAATACTGATAATCTGGTCAGTTGTTTTGGTGTTGTAGTAGGTAAGATCGAGGCTGACCCGGTTTGAGAAGAATTTCAGGTCTGCTCCGGCTTCGATCGAATTGGCAAACTGCGGTTTCAGATCAGCATTTGGCAGATTGTTCGGCACAAACTGGTTCAATAATTTCGTACTGGCATTCCAGCCGTTTCCAAAGGAAAGTGTTGGTTTCAACTGGTATGGATCGGTATCGCTACCCACTTTTGCCCAACCAGCTCTCACTTTTGCATAGGAGAAAGTTTCCGATTTGAAATCAAGAAGATCGGTTAACACACTGCTTAAACTAACTGAAGGATAGAAGAAGGAATTGTTTCCTGCAGGTAAGGTACTCGACCAGTCGTTTCGACCGGTTAAATCAAGGAAGAGTGCATTTTTATAGGCTAACTGTGCCGAACCATACAAACTGTTGATCGATTTGTTGCGTTCGAAACTGGTGGCGCGGATTGGAACCCGTGAGTTGGCCAGGGTATAAACTCCGGCTACTGCGAGTTCATCGGCTGCACCAAAAGTCTCGTGATAGTTTTGTTTCATGGCACTACCTCCCACATTTGCATTCATCGTAAAATCAGTATTGATTTCCGTGTTATACATGACAAGGAAGTCGTTGGTAATTTCCCTGAAAGTAGATAAATCTTCATTGTAATATCCGTAAGGATTGTCGATATCACCAAAAGCGGTTCTACCTGTATTCAGGTTGCTGTAGTTGTCAATACCAGTCCGGATGAATGCGCTCAGATTATTCAAAATTTTATAGTTTACTTTTGCGTTGCCATAGAGCCGGTCCCTGTTTAAGGTATGGGTGTTTTCGTACAGAGTAAAGTACGGGTTGTTGTGGTAGTTGTAGTTCCAGTTGTATTTTGAACCATCGGGATTGGTATAATTTCTCAGGTCAGGATAATTTACCTGACGGGCGGCCCACATAAACTGTTGAAATACGTTTTGAGCATCGTATCCAATTCCTGGCATGTTGTTACTTTCAGCCAGAACCAAAGTGGCCGATCCTGAAATGGTTAACTTTTCGGTTGCATTGGCAGCACCCCCAAGAGCCAGCGTGTTTTTCTTGTAATTCGTGTTTGGGAGCATCCCGTTTTGGTGGAGATTGGTATACGAAATACGGAAGTTTGCATCTTTATTTCCGCCGGTGACGGCAAAATTGGTGGTTGCAGTAACTCCTGTATCGAGGAAATCTTTTACGTTGTTGGGGTGAGAAACCCAGGGAGTGGCCTGGCGTACGCCATTTTCAACCGGAGAATTGTATTGAGGAATCTTCAGCCCAACATCCATTCTTGGTCCCCAGCTTTCATCGGTACCGTCTTTGGTTCCGCCGCCGGCACCGTCAACAAAAGAGAATTGTCCTTCGGCGCCTTGTCCGTAGCTATTCTGGAATGAAGGAAGTCTCAGCGGAGTTTCAAACGTGGTTGAATTGCCGAATTCGACTCCTAAGCCAGCTTTTTTATTTTTTGAGCCCAGTGATCCGGTTTTGGTTGTAATCAGGATGGCTCCGTTTGCAGCCCGTGAACCGTACAATGCTGCGGCATTCGGGCCTTTGAGTACCGAAACACTTTCAATGTCGTCGGGATTGATGTCGGATGCACCATTTCCCCGGTTCACACCACCATTACCGTCGGCTGATCCGAATTCTGAGTTATTGATGGCAATACCGTCGACAATGAAAAGCGGTTGTTGATTTCCACCCAGGGAAGATGCACCGCGGATGATAATGCGTGAAGAAGCTCCTACGGCGCCCGATGCGTTGGTGATCTGAACCCCGGAAACTTTACCGCTTAAGGAATTAACGATGTTGTTTTCCTTGGCTTTAGCCAGTTCATCCCCTTTCACATCCTGAACAGAGTAACCCAGGGATTTCTTTTCGCGTGAAACGCCCAAGGCAGTTACCACGACTTCGTCAACTGCAACGTTTTCCGATGCAAGCTGAACTTTAACTGATGAAACACTGCTGATATCTACTTCCTGAGACTTCATACCCACAAAAGAAATGACCAGCGTTTTGGAATCCGTTGGAACTTTTAACCTGAACTGACCGTCCATGTCGGTGATTGTTCCCATAGTTGTTCCTTTTACTGACACGGTAACCCCGGGAATAGCAGCTCCATCTTCGGAGGATGTTACCTTCCCGGTGATCTCCTTGGTCTGGGCCATCAGGACCTGCAAACCAATTGCAAAAAATGCAAGTAATAACACGATTTTTTTCATAGAGAATTATTTTAAATTAAACAGCTTCAAATAGGATTTTCCGGAATTTTCATCTCAGAAATCCGGTTGCTTCGGGGTTTCTAAACTCCGATTAATTTAGAAATCCTGACTGCACAAAACACAATCAGGATTCGCCCCTAAATGTAAAAAAATGTTAATTGATATCAGCAGCAAATGCCCTGATATTTGTTCGTTTTTAAAAATAATTTATGAATATCCGTAAAATGACCTAACACCGAAGGTGTTTTATTTTCATAACCTTAGGTCAACGACCTAAGGTTATGAAGCACCACGACATAACTGCCTGAAAGGCAGTACCAAAATACATTAAAAAATGTTCTTAATTTCATCATCCTGTTGTCCTGCCTTTCAGGCAGAAGTTGTTTTGTGTTTGTTATTCCGCAGGTCGCTGACCATGCGGTTATGAATATCCTGACTTTTCAAGTCAAAAACTGTATTAGGTCTTTTCCCGGATTACCATAAATATTTTTAAACGAAATGTCACAAAGTGAATTATTCATCTGGATTCAACACCATGAAAATTGACATGAAACCCTAGTAATCAGATTGCTTGCGATGGTTTACACCACCGGGTTTGGTTAGAAATAAAAAAAGAAGCCATTTCAATGAAGAAACGGCTTCCTTAGATGTCTTAAAATCAGATCTGATTAAATCAGCCTATTTAAAGCTTGAGTCATAATTTTCAGGACCTTTATCCCAGAACAGTCTGGTGTCAGCCTTATCACCGCCAATTGCAGCTGCAGCAGCAGTATAATTGGCATTGTTCAAAGTTTGTTCCGAAACCGGATAAGTATACCTTACTGGTACTCCGTTTACATCCTGAACATGTTTTGGAGAGGCGATCAAACGAGGATAATCCAATCTTCTCCAGGTGTTCCATTCTGTAAATCCGCGGAAGTAATAGGCATAATAGGATTGAGTTCCGATTTTCTGACGCCATGTTCCGGCAGCGGTTGCATAATCAACGGCTGGCTGGGCAAGATACGCAGCTGCATCAGCATCGGTTCCTCCCCAGTATTTAATGGAAGAAGTGATCGCATTGGTGTAATGATCTTTTGCAGTTCCACCAACACTAAAGCCACGTTCTACAGCTTCAGCCAACAGGAATTGAGCTTCGCTATAATCCATTAAAACCACTTCGCGGGTAGCAGTCAGTTTTGCATTGTCAACGTGAGTGAATGCATTGTAACTATTTGGCATACCCTGTGCGCCACCAACGTAAGCATCAGCAACCTTGGTCCACAAGAAACCCGGACGTCTAGGATCGCTCAATGTATTCATCGGATCAACCAAAGTGCTGGTATTGACAAAGTCGAACCGACCGCTCACCACCAATTCGGTATAAACCGGGTTTTGGTTTGGAGAAGAGGCCAAATAAGTCATTGCAAATTTTTCATCTGTATTAAAAACATTCGGAGCAGCAGCTTCCACAGTGGTTTTTGCCAGTGCAGCTTCTGATGAAATATCGGACAACATAATTCCCATCCGCAGTTTGAGCGTATTCGCGAAACGAATCCATTTTGCTGTACCTGCAACATTACCTCCGAAAACATTGTCGTAACCGGCACCCATGCCTGCAAATGCAGGATCCATTTTACCAATGGCTGCATTCAGACGGGCAATCAGGTCTTTATAAATGGTTAAACCGTCGTCATATTTTGGATTTGGTTTTTTATAATCCAGCGCTTCGGTATAAGGCATGTTCCCAAATGTTTCAACGATGTTACTCCAGGTGAAAACCGACATAATTTCGATGATTGCAAGCTGGTTATCACGTTGTTTCTGATCAATTCCGCCTAAAGAGGCATTCTTTAATGCATTGGCTGCATCCTTATAGTTCATCAGCACGTTCCGGTACATCAAATTATTGTGATTGGCAGGAATCGGCCGGGTAACCATGTCGTACCGACTTTCGTCAGGATAAGTAGTTTCAGCAAAATACTGAACAAACAGCTGCGTATTGTTACTGTTTACATTGAACGTAAACATCTGATTCAGTAATGCTCGGGTTGCACCATTATAGACAGCCTCACCGGGAACGGTGGTGAAATCTTTAAGGTTCGCATTCAGGTTCTCCAGCTTTTCGCAAGCGGTTACCGTTATGAATACCAATAGAATTATCAATATTTTTCTCATTGCTTTGTGTTTTAGAAATTTAGCTTGATATTGAAACCATAATCGCGGGTGCTAGGCAGAGACCCAACTGAATAACCCTGGATATTACCTGCAGCCAACCCTGACTCAGGGTCGATATAAGGTGTATGTTTGGATATGATCAGAAGATTGGAAGCAACTGCACTGATTGTAACGCCCTGAAGACTGGCTTTTCTTACGAAAGAGGCAGGCAGATTATATGACAGGGCAACTTCGCGGAGTTTTACATAGCCTGCATCATACACGAAGGCTTTGTTTGGTTCCACTGCATATCCCCAACCATCGGAAGTTGTTGCATCAACGCGGGTTTTATTCGGTGTACTGCTTACGATTTTGCCACTGGCATCTTTCGTTACATTGACGCCCTGAATAACATAACCTCCACTCTTTGCACCGTAACCTGCTGTAGCATCGCCAACTAGAGCATCACGAACAGGATTGCCCAGATCGTTGTTGCCGGCTGATTCAGGATATAAACCGCTCGACATTCCATAATACATATCGAGGTTGTAAAGACTTCCGCCTTTTTGCATATCGATCAGGAAGCTCAATGCGATACTCTTGTAGGTAAAAGTATTGTGCATACCGCCAATCCACAATGGGTTAACATTGCCCACTACATTGTCTTTGGTGGTTGTTTTAACAGGAAGACCATTTTTTGGATTAATAATTTTAGCTCCGTTAGGGTCATAGGTATAATCAGTTCCTTTCAGAACACCATAAGGCTCACCAACTGTAGCATTTAAAGTTACACCACCCTGGAATGAACCTAAGAGAAGATTCGTAATTCCCGGATAAAGTGAAAGAACTTTGTTCACGTTTTTGGCATAGTTGAAATCAAGGTTCCAACGGAAGTCCTTTGCCTGAACTGGAATCAGGTTTAAGGTTAACTCAATACCTTTGTTTTCAATTTCACCGGCATTCACATACATAGAGGCGTAACCGGTTGTTTGGCTCAAGGTCACAGGCATGATCTGGTCTTTTGAATTGGTTTTATAAACCGCCAGGTCAAATCCAACACGATCTTTCAGGAATTTCATTTCAAGACCAGCTTCCAAACTTCCTGTTGATTCTGATTTCAGATTCGGATTGTTTTTGGTTGCAGGAAGCGAATAGCTAGGTTTGTTAAACGGAGTGTTCACCACATACTTATCCAACAGCTGATCGTATCCGGCCAGGTTACCTACCTGAGCGTAGTTCAAACGGGCTTTCCCGAATGATAACCAATCCTGTTTAAGAACTTCGGTGAATACAAATGCACCGGAGATAGAAGGATAATAGTATTTGTTATTTTCTACTGGCAAGGTCGATGCATAATCTTGTCTGAAGGTAGCATCCAGATACAACATATTCTTGTAGCTGAGTGAAGCGCTGGCATATAAACCGCGAACTCCAATGATTGAATTATATTCTACAGGGAATACCAGCGGAGCGGCACTGTTCTGGATGGAATAGATTCCGGGAACAGTCAAACCACCATTGGTAGAACTGGTATAGGTAAAGTATTTTGTTTTCCGTTGGGTAGCACCCAAAACACCTTTTAAATTAAAGTCGGTACCAAAGCTCTTGTTGAAGTTCAACATGAAATCATAGTTGTACTCGCTGAAGGTAATGTCTCTTCTCAGGTAACCAGAACCCTGGTTGGCACGGCTAACACCAAAAGCAGTAGCAACGCTGCCTACAGCTCTTCTTTCTTCCTGATATTCACTATATGAATCTGCAGAAACACGACCAAAAGCTTCTAACCAATCGGTAATTTTATATGTCAGCGACATGTTTCCAATGAAACGGGCTCTGCCGTCATTTTCGTAATTCTGGTAACGTGTGAAATATGGGTTATCCCAGTAAATCGGTGCGCCTGCCAGTGAAGGACCATAGTTCCAGGAGATATTCCTCTTGGTCAGGTCATAAACCTGTTTTAATTCCTGGTAATCCACGTTGGTTTCCATCCATTGACGCATACTTGACATGATATTGTCGTTGTATCCGGTGGAGTTACGTCCTACAGCTTCCTGATTGGAATAGTTGGCAGAAATGGCCGCAGAAAATTTGTCAGTAATTTTCCAGTTTGAATTGGCCAGGAAGCTGTTCTTTTTCAAGGTGCTGTTTGGCATCAAACCTGAAGTGTTATAGTTGGTGTACGATAAGTGAACCGTATTCTTGTCGGTTGAATTATCGATAGAAACTGTATTTGTATTTGTGAACGGAGTTTCAAAGAAGGTAATCGGGCCATTTTTAGCAGCCGACCATGGTTTTGTTTGGCCATACCATGGAGATTCTTTGTCAACCGAATACCATCCATAAACCTGATGTCCGTCAAATTTTGCTCCGTATGAAGCATCTTCGGTCATCGGAACCCAATCAAAGTTTTTGGTATCGTCCTTTTGGGTTACACCATTCGCATCGCGTCTTTCGAACCAGCCATCGCCGTTTGGTCCATAAAATTGTCCGTAACCGGCACCGTACTGATTCTGGTAAGTTGGGAAAGTCGATTTATCAATCGAGCTGAAAGCTACATTGCTGTTGATTGAAATTCCCAGTCCTTTGCTCTTGCTACCTTTTTTAGTAGTAATCATGATCACACCCCCAGAGGCGCGTGAACCATAAAGTGCGGTTGCTGCAGAACCTTTCAGAACGTTGATCGATTCGATGTCGTCAGAGTTGATGTCTGAAGCAGAGTTACCGTAGTCATAACCGACGGCACCTGTGTTTTGGCTTGAATAACTTCCGATATTATTATTTACCGGAACCCCGTCAACAACATAAAGAACCTGGTTACTGTTGGTCAAAGATTTACTACCACGCATAACCACGTTGGTCGATCCACCCATGTTGGTGTTCTTCTTGATCGAAACCCCAGAAACTTTACCCGACAGGGTGTTCATGAAGTTGCTTGTGCGTACGGCAGCGATATTATCGCCTTTTACTTCCTGACTGGCATAACCCAAAGATTTTTTCTCACGGGAAATACCCAAAGCAGTAACAACAACTTCATCCACAGCGACGTTGTCAGAGGCCATTTTAATGTTGACAGTTGTTTCAGCGCCAATCGAAACTTCCTGAGTTTTCATACCCACGAAAGAGAAGATGAGCGTTTTAGAGTCCTGAGGAACTTTCAAAGCAAACATCCCGTCCATGTCGGTAATTGTCCCCATAGTAGTCCCTTTTACTAACACGGTAACCCCAGGAATAGCACTTCCGTCCTCGGCGGTAGTTACTTTCCCTTTGATCTCCTTAGTCTGGGCCATCAGGGCCTGCAAACCAATTGCAAAAAATGCAAGTAATAACACGATTTTTTTCATAGAGAATTATTTTAAATTAAACAGCTTCAAAAAAATATTATTCTAACCATAACGGACAATCCTAAATTCCTAACTTAATTGCGAGTAAATAATCGTATTTTCTCAGCTAATTTTGAACATTTAAATTGAATTCAGGATAAGACCATAAATGTAAAAAAATGTTAATTCAGAACGCACAATAAAATAAATAATTTGTCGAAATCTTTCATAAAATACAAGAATCAAGACAAAAAAAATAAATGGGACGTTAATGGAACCTTAAAAATAGGGAAAATTGGATATTCAAACCAAAAACAGATGAAACAGATGTTTCATTGTCATATGTATGCTTTCTGAATGTCTGATTCCCCCAAACCATATATTCAGATATTTTAAATCCTTTTTTCTTGACCCCTTTCAATAAAATTCAATATCCAGATAGCTTCCGGCTATAAAATTCGGAAGACAAATTTAGAAAAATGTGAACAGGTAGCTTATTGTATATGGTAAATTAATACAGATTTTAACATTGTTAACAAATATTAAAAAATCAGGGGAAGTTAGAAGGATTTTTTAAATGAGTTTAAGTTACAGATATTTAATGTCTTAAAATTTGACTCGTATTGGGAGTCATTTATTATTCAGAATCTTTATAAATTACAAAATGTCAACCAAATCATCGATTTTATCAATGAAATAGGTTTTAGTTTGGTGTTTTAGTTCCAAATACAAACAGTTTGAACTCAATCGTGACGAATTTATAACTTCAGGCAGCTCGGATTCCCCTTGGTTTAAAAGCATAATCTGGTCCATCCTGAATGCAAGTGCGCCCTGAATATCTGTTTCCCATGAATCACCGATCATCACACTTTTCTTCTTCAGGGCATTGGTTGATTTCAGGGCATGTTCGAAGATCAGCCGGTTTGGTTTGATGGCCTGTACCTCTTCCGAAATAAAGAGTTTGGCGAAAAATTCGCTGAGGCCGCAGTTTTTCATCTTTGCGCGCTGCACTTCGCTAAATCCGTTGGTAATAATGTGCATCTGGTAGCCTTTTGATTTCAGTGAAATCAATGTTTCAATGGTTCGCGGAAATAACCTGGTTTGCAAAGCCATACAATCCAAATATTGATTGTTTATTGCCTGCCAGTTAAGGCCGGTGAGTCCGAAATGCTGGAAGGACTTTGAAAAACGTTCAACAATCAGGGTTTGTTTGTTTACTTTCCGGGAATGATAATCCTTCCAGAGTGAATGATTGATTTGCTTGTAGACCTGAAAGAATGAGTCGAATGATTCGAGTTGGGACAAAATGCCGGTTTGTTCCAGGGTTTGAACCATGGCCAGCCTGGAGTTGGAGGTAAAGTCCCAGAGCGTATTGTCAAGATCAAAAAAAAGGTGATCGTAGGTTCTCATTCTTCCGGTGAAACATCTTGAAAACCCTCCAGAACAATCACGATTTCGCCTTTGATGGTCTTTGAACTGAAATATTCGATCAGTTCGGCCAAAGTCCCTCTGCGATTTTCTTCAAAAAGCTTCGACAATTCGCGCGAAACGGAAGCCCTTCGGTCGGGTCCCATGAATTCGGCAAATTGTTCCAGACTTTTGATTAACCGGTAGGGCGATTCGTAAAAAATCATGGTGCGGGTTTCAGTCACCAATTCCTTGATTTTTTTCTGACGGCCCTTTTTCTGCGGAAGAAAACCTTCGAAACTGAACCGGTCGGTCGGAAATCCTGAGTTAACCAGCGCCGGGATCAGTGCGGTTGCACCGGGCAAACATTCGACCTCAATCTCTTTTTCCAGACAAGTCCTGACCAAAAGGAATCCCGGGTCGCTGATTCCGGGCGTGCCGGCATCCGAGATTAGCGCCACATTTTTTCCATCCTCAATTTTTTGAGCGATCAGTTCAACGGTTTTGTGTTCGTTGAATTTATGGTGCGATGCCAGTTTATTCCTGATCTCATAGTGATTGAGTAATTTGGCAGAGGTCCGTGTGTCCTCAGCCAAAATTAAATCCACTTCCTTTAAAATACGGATTCCGCGCAAAGTCATGTCCTCAAGATTCCCAATCGGAGTCGGGATCAGGTACAGTTTACCCATTATAATCAAGTTTTTACTTGCTAAATCTTCGTTTCAGAAGATCGACAAATTTCAGGCTGGTATCGTTTTTCTGCAGGCTTAGGTTTACTTTCAGGTAATCAACTGCTTGCTGTATGGTTTCCATCTGATCGAGCTGGTCGATAATGGTATTGTATTTTTCGCTGTTGTTATTAAAGATCTCACGAATAAACAGGAAGCGGTCGTTCAGGCCGATGGCTGCCCGCAAACTGGTGATCGGGGTGTTGGAGAGGTTGGTTTCAGCCGCTTTATTCTCGCCAAGGGTTTCATTCAGCGAGCGTTCTTTTTGCGGGGTTTCTTCAGCCACCGGAATTTCCTCTTCATCGTTATCTTCTTCTTCCTCTTCCTCTTCTTTTTCTTCTTCTGTCGGGAAAGGAATTTCAGGTTTGGGAATTTCGCGCATGACTGGCCGGTTCAGCGGAGCAGAAATGGGTGAAAATTCGATCTTTTCCTCCTCTTCATCGTCTAAATCCGTGATTTTAATTTCACGAACGGTGGGTTGAACCGGTTGAACCGGGTCTTCTTCATGAATTTCTTCTTCTGGTGCTGGTTCCTCTTCCTTCTCCTCATCATCTTCGGCGGTTTCTTCCTCTTCTATCGAGGCGATGTATTCATCTTCATCTTCAATATCCCTGCTTTCATCCGGAAGGGTTTCCTCAACACCGGTATTCTCAAGATCATCTTCGGTCAAATCATCTTCAAGCTCTGGTTCTTCTTCACTTTCTTCCACAAATTCATCGTCTTCATCGGCATCGTAAACGACTTGATCTTCTTCAGTGATTTCCTCTGGTTCCGGAAAATCCTGTTCTTCAAAATGCAGGATTTCAAGTTCAGGATCCGAAGCGGTCTGACCCAATTCTTCAATTTCGTCATCTTCGAAGTTTTCATCCTGAGCTTCATCGTTTGCAGGTGGTTCAGGAGTTGACAGGCTTCGCAGAAGCTCCAATTCCTGACATAAAAGACGGGCCCTTCCCAATGCAAGGTCGATAACCAAGGTTGAATCATCCTGATTTTCTGCTACTTCTTCGGTCAAAGTTTTGAGTTCTTCCAGATCTTTGGCAATGATCCGGACTAATTTGAGTTTGTCCATTTTTATTTTTGATTTTATTCGGTAAATCTATTGGTAAAGATTTAAATTTATCTTTGTTTTCAATACCGGATTTACTTTCCCCAAATAAATAGTTTAGAAAGAATGCGGTAGTTGAAGCTGGGTAAAAATACAAAAATCTTTAGCATATTATCAACATGTTTATTGAAAGGGGAATTGACCGGCAAAAAAAAACCGGCAGCATTGAAGTGATTACGGGGTCCATGTTTTCAGGAAAAACCGAAGAATTGATACGAAGGCTGAAACGAGCTAAAATTGCACGGCTAAAAGTGGAGATTTTCAAGCCGGCCCTGGACAAGCGCTATATTTCAGATAAAGTTGTTTCGCACGACGAAAATTCGATCATGAGCACACCGGTTGAAAGTTCAGGAAACATTCTGCTAATGACCGGGGATGTAGATGTGATTGGAATTGACGAAGCACAGTTTTTTGATAGCGGACTGGTTGATGTGAGCATTTCGCTGGCCAACATGGGCATCAGGGTAATCGTTGCCGGATTAGATATGGATTTTAAAGGAAACCCTTTTGGCCCGATTCCCGGTTTGATGGCCGTGGCCGACCACATTACCAAAGTTCATGCGATTTGTATGTGCTGTGGAGATGTTGCCCAGTTTTCGCACCGGTTCTCGAAAGCCGAAAAGTTGGTTTTGCTAGGCGAAAAAGATGAATACGAACCTCTTTGCCGCACTTGTTTTACTAAAGCCACCCAATAATGCCTATCCTTTCAGTTCGCCAGATCGCCTCGGTTCTAGACGCTCCCTTGTTTTCGCCTGATACCCAATCTGAATATCCGGTTTCCTCTATCTCAATCGACAGCCGGACCATTTTTGATCCGGAATCGAGTTTGTTTTTTGCACTCAAAAGTGAACGGAATGATGGGCACCGGTACATTGCCGGTTTAATTCATTTGGGAGTCCGCGCTTTCGTTGTTTCAGAATATCAGGATGAATTCCGGAAAGCCAATCAATGCTGTTTCATACTTGTTGAGGATACTTTGAAAGCCTTGCAGCAACTGGCAGCCTGGCACCGTTCGCAATTTGATATTCCGGTAGTCGGAATTACCGGAAGTAATGGAAAGACGATTGTGAAAGAGTGGTTGTTCGATTTATTGCAAAACCGGGCAGTCATCCGGAGTCCAAAAAGTTACAATTCGCAGGTAGGAGTTCCGCTTTCGGTCTGGAACATGAATCCGGATTACGAACTGGCCATCATTGAAGCTGGAATTTCAAAGCCTGGTGAGATGGAAAAGTTACAGAAGATTATCCGGCCGACAATTGGAATTTTGACGAACCTTGGAGAAGCGCATCAGGAAAATTTCATCTCCAAACAGCAGAAGCTGGAAGAAAAGCTCAAGTTGTTTCAATCTTGTGATACCTTAATATATTGCAAAGATCAGGAACTGGTCAATTCAGTAATCCTGAATGGTGGAATAAATCAGCATGTAATGCTTACGAACTGGTCGTATATCGACGAAACGGCTGACCTTTATTTCCGAAGAAAGGAAGGGAATGGAACAGTTGAGATCAGAACTGAATTTGAAGGGAAAAGTTACCGAATCGAATTGCCATTTCAGGATGAAGCCAATCTGGAAAACGCAGCTCATTGCCTGGCGTTTGTTTTATCGCAACATTACGCCGATCCGTCGGTTCTGGAATTGTTCCGGAGTTTGCAGCCGGTCGCCATGCGTCTTGAAATGAAGGAAGGCATAAATAATTGCCTGCTCATCAACGACTATTATAACTCCGATATTAATTCGCTGCAAATCGCCCTTGGATTTTTAAACAATCATGCAAGGTCACCATATTTGAGGAAAATTGTCATTCTCTCCGATATTCAGCAGGCCGGAATTCCTGATCAGCAATTATATCTGGAAGTTGCGCGTTTGCTGCAACTGAATAAAACGGATCGATTGATCGGAGTTGGTGCGAAAATCAGGAAATATCAGGATTTATTTGACTTGCCTTCCGAATTTTTTGAGACAACCGATCAGTTTTTGGAATCCGTCCATATTTCTGATTTCAGACAGGATTGTCTGCTTCTGAAAGGTGCGCGCGATTTCCATTTCGAACGGATTTCGTCGGTTCTCCAGAAAAAATACCATCAAACCGTTTTGGAAATCGATCTCAATGCGATGATTGGAAATCTGAATTTTTTCCGTTCGCTCATCCGTTCTGAAACGAGGGTGATGGTCATGGTGAAAGCTTTTTCGTACGGTAGCGGAATGGCCGAGATTGCCCGGATTCTTCAGTTTCACAAAGTGGATTATCTTGCCGTCGCCGTTGCCGACGAAGGAATTGAACTACGCCGGGCAGGCATCGAACTGCCCATTGTGATCATGAATCCGGAAGAGCACAGTTTCGAAAACATGATTGAATTCCGGCTCGAGCCCAATATTTATTCCGAAGCAGTTTTTGATTCGTTCCGGAAAGTGTTGCAGCAGCATGCGGTGGTTCGATATCCCATTCACCTGAAGCTGGATACCGGAATGCATCGGCTCGGTTTTGATTCGGAAGGAAAAGTGGAACAACTGGTTGCAAAACTGGTCGTTCAGGAGCAAATGGTGGTGCGCTCGGTATTTTCGCATCTGGCCGGAGCTGACGAAGCGATGCACGATGAATTTACCCGCGGACAAATCCATCAATTCCTGAAACTCAGCGCACTGATTACTGAAAAATTACCGTATAAAATTTTCCGCCACATCCTGAATTCAGCCGGCATTGAGCGTTTCGCCGAATTTCAGTTCGAAATGGTGCGCCTCGGAATTGGCCTGTATGGCGTGAGCGCCGCGGGAAACTCCCAGATTAAAAGCATCAGCCGATTGAAAACCTCTGTATCGCAGATTCAAAGAATTGATGCTGGAGAAACTGTTGGATATGGAAGAAAAGGCAAGGTTACCCACGATGCAGAAATTGCAGTATTACCCATTGGTTATGCCGATGGATACGACCGGCGTTTAAGCAATGGAGTGGGGAAGGTGCTGGTGAAAGTGCAGATTGCACCGGTTATCGGCAACATTTGCATGGACATGTGTATGATTGACGTAACCGGCTTGCAGGTTTCTGTGGGCGATGAAGTGGAACTGATGGGCGAACATATTCTGGTGAGCGACATCGCCAACTCGATCGGAACCATTCCATACGAAATTCTTACGGGAATTTCGCAGCGCGTGAAGCGGGTATATTTGCAGGAGTAGGGAAGTATGCAGTGTACAGTCTCAGTGATCAGTGCCGAGGGCTGAAAATATGATCCGTTGCATTTGAAACCTTTTTCTCCGAATTTCCGTCCAACACTTTCGATAACTCTATGGCTTCATCGATTATTGTTTCAGGATAGTCGTTGATTTGAAGTATCCGGATTGCATTTCGGTTTTTTAAGCGGCCATCTTTCAGCTTGTAATCAAAATCAACAGTTTGGTGATCTACTTTCTCGCTGAAGTGATAGAGTTCATATTCCTGATTCAGCAAATCGGCCAGTTCGATGTCGTGGGTGGATACAAAAACCAGGTTATCAGCCCGATTCAAATAAGATAAGACTGCTTTCCCTGCTGAAATGCGCTCAACGGTATTTGTTCCCTTGAAAATCTCATCGAGCAGGAACAGATTGGGTTTGCCGTTTTCGCTTTGGGTAATCATTTCTTTGATGGTCAGAACTTCTTCAAAATAATAGCTTTTGTCGTTCATTAAATCGTCGCTGATGCGGATGGCAGAAAAAACAGCCATTCGGGGCATGGTGAAATGTGAAGCAAAACAGGTATTCAATGTCAGTCCGGTGATCATATTGATTCCAATGGTCCGGATAAACGAAGTTTTGCCCGACATGTTTGAGCCAGTGAGCAGGATTGACTTCTGATCAACCTCAATGCTGTTTGAAACACAATCTACGATTAATGGATGATAAATCTCTGAAGCAACGATTCTTTTTTGTTCCGAAGAAATCTTTGGTATACAATGGGTGGTCAATCCGTTTCGTAAAGAGGCGATCGAAATCAAAGAATCGACTTGCCCTACAAATTCAAAAACATCCTCAATTTCTTTCCGTTTGGTGTTGAGCTGCTTTAAAACTGCAAATAAAAGCAGTGGTTCAGCCAAAAAAAGTATTTTGAAAAGTTCTAAAATTCCCCAAAAAACAGCTTCCATATCGCCCTGTAATTTGGCTTCAAGCTTAAAGAACATCATCCGGTTTCGTATTTTATTCAAAACATGGATGGATTCCTGTAGATTTGGGTTTAAGAATTTGAAGCAATCCATTTTGAATAATTCCTGGGCAACCTGGTTCAGCCGGAGCAACTGCGGAATTGAACCCAGGTATTGGGAAACATTTCTTTTGTTCCAGTAATGAATTCCGATGTTGACGATAAATACTGACAGTAGGACAAAGAAAAGGACAGGATTGTAAAACAGAAGCATTAGTGAAAGCAAGCTGGTAAACGAAAGTAACCTGACAATAAAGAACCATTTTGGAGGATTTACTTGCTCTTCCTGAAATAGAGAGGTTATGTAAAAAGCTTCCACTTCATTCAACTTTACCAGCTGATTTTGAATGTTAACCCGGAGATCAGCATCGGAAATAAAACCTTCAATTAGCTTCTCCTTTTCTTCTGTTTTAGCTGAATCTGGTGGGATTGTCCGGAGTTTGTTGTACAGGTAGAGCTGCCCGATTCTTGAATTGGTCCGGTCTGCAAACATAAATAGTTCCTTGAAATCCAAATCATTGCAGGTCTTATCGGCCAGAATCTGTAAAGTCCCTGAATGATCTTTTTTTCGAAAATATCTTTCAATCAAGTCAAAATTGAACGAGTCATTCTTCAAATTTCCGAATTCCTGAAGTAGTTTATCCTTGTTTTTTCTTTTTCGGTTATTTCCCATCGGGGCAGTAGGATTTGATTTTGAAGTCAGACTTCAAAACTAAAGCATTTCATTTGACTTTACAATAGAGTTTGCTAACGAAAATAATCTTGCGAAAATAACTTGGAATTTGAAACTTGGAACTTTCCCTATCCCAGTTTGCTGATTTTTTCAAGTTTGTGAATGTCCAGAATCCGGATTTTTCGTCCATCGATGGCAATCACTTTTTCGCCTGAGAAAGTAGATAAGGTGCGGATAGCATTGGAAGTGGTCATATTTGAAAGGTTGGCGATATCTTCGCGCGACAGGTAAACTTTGAGGGTGGCGCCATCGTTTTCCCATCCATATTTTTCTTTGAGAAGCAGCAGTGACTCGGCCAGTCGACCACGGATATGTTTCTGAGTCAGGGTAACGGTTCGCATATTGGAGAACCCAAGTTCGCGGGCTAATTTTTGGACAAGCCGAAAGGCAAAGTTGGGGTTTTTAAGCAGGAAGCCATGCAAATATTCAGGTGAAACCGTGCCAACGGTCGAATCTTCCAAAGTGATAGCAGTTCCGATGTGCAGTTCTTCGGCCAGTAATGCCCGGTATCCAATCAGCCCCAAAGGTTTTGTCATCCGGATGATTTGCTCACGCCCACCCACACCTTCTTTGTAGATGATGACTTTCCCATCGACCAGGAAAATCAGGCCACTTGGCCTTTCGCCTTCTTTGAAAATGAATTCATTCTTTTTGTAATAAGCCAAAGTGATGTTATTCTGAAGATCAACCTTTTCTTCAGGGCTTAATGTGCTGAAAATTGATTTTGGATTTTCAAAAACATCCTTCATCCCCATTTCGTGACTCACCATAGAAATAAATTTACATGTTCTGCAGCATCAAAGTTAAGTAAATTTGTCAAACAAGAAAATCTGAAGAATTTATTTTCAATTCCAAAACGAATTTGGCCATGGGTTTGATGGGACTTATTTATTTCACGAATACCTGGCAACCAGTGGCATCCGGCGGCCAAATCCAAAAGCTTTGGAGCTGACACGCAGGATCGGAGGCGCCTGAAATCGTTTGTATTCGTTGGTATTTACCATTTTTATGGTTTGCAGAACAGTAGCTTCGTCGAATCCACGGGCGATGATTTCTTCAGGCGAAAGATTGAGTTCGATGTAGTTGAACAGGATCTGATCGAGTAGGTCGTAATCAGGCAGAGAATCAGAATCTTTCTGATCGGGCCGGAGTTCAGCCGAGGGTGGTTTCAGGATAGTATTAATTGGAATGATTTCATGGTCGCGGTTCATCCAGCGAGCCATTTTAAAGATGTCGGTTTTGTATACATCGCCAAGCACCGAAAGTCCGCCGTTCATGTCGCCGTAAAGCGTTCCGTAACCAACTGCACATTCGCTTTTGTTGGTCGTATTCAGCAGGATGTTTCCAAACTTATTCGAGATGGCCATCAGTAAGATTCCACGGGTCCGAGCCTGAATATTTTCTTCGGTGATGTCGCTGTCCCGATTTCCAAACACTTCTGAAAGGCTTATCTCAAAGCTGTCAACCATAGCCTGGATCGGGATGATTTCGTATCGGACACCAAGATTGTTTGCTAACTGAACCGCATCATTGATGCTGTGGTCCGACGAATATTGCGATGGCATCAGCAAAACCCGGACATTATCTTTTCCAAGCGCCTCCACGGCCAGGACCAACACCAGGGCAGAATCGATTCCTCCGGACAAACCAAGCAGCGCTTTCCTGAAACCCATTTTTCCGAAATAGTCGCGAATTCCTATAACTAGGGCCTGGTATATTTTTTCGATGGTTTCGGTTTTCGGCTGCAGATTGTGGGTCGATATTTCAGTATCAATGATCCGGAAGTCTTCTTCAAAATAATTGAGTTCATGCTGGATGTCTCCATTCTTATTCAGGAAAAATGAGCCTCCGTCGAAAACCAGTTCGGTTTGCGCGCCCACCTGATTGACATACAAAATAGGGATTTGATACTTCTGAGCGTTTTTGACCAGAATATTTTTCCGCCAGTTTTCCTGATTGTATGAAAACGGGGAAGCGGACAGGTTGATGACCAGATCAGGGTTCAGGGCTGATAATTCTTTCAGCGGAGAAAGCTGATACAGTTTCTCGCGGCCAAATTCATTCTGGGTTTCCTGTTCGTCCCAAAGATCTTCGCAAATGGTGATGGCCAGCTTTTTCCCCAGATAATCAAAGACCGAAAATTTCCGGTTTGGCTCAAAATGGCGGTATTCATCAAAAATATCGTAGGTGGGAAGGAGTGATTTGCTGACCACATGCCGGATTTCGCCGTCGAACATGAAAAAAGCTGAGTTGAAAAGCTTTTTGCCCCGTGGTTCGGGATTGATGCTCGGAGCGCCAACAATAGCCGCAATACCAACACATTCTTTAGAAATGGTCCGGAGAGCCTCGTACGATTGTTCAATAAATTCCTTCCGTTCGAGCAAATCATGGGGATAGTAGCCGGTTGCCGAAAGTTCGGAAAAGACCACCAGATCGGCACCTTCAGTTTTTGAACGCCGGATGCAGCCAATGATCTTTTTTGTATTCAGCTCGAAATTGCCGATGTGGTAGTTGAGCTGTGCCATTGCAATCTTCATGATAGTGGTTTTAAAAGTTCAGGCCTAACTTCAGTTTCAGCGAATTGATAATGGTTTTGTCGGAGAAAGCATTGTTGGTGGTGACATCAATCAACCCGTTCTGGAAAATAAGCCCGGCAGTGACCGAATTGTTTCCGCTCAGATCAAAATCAATTCCTCCGCCCACATTCATGTCAAGGTTGAAAAGGTTGACTTCATCGTTGATATTCGTTTTATTGAGTGTTCCGTCGTTACTGCTGCCTTTCGAATCGATATTGACCATGCCGGTCAGTCCAAGCAGCCCCCAATAGCTGATCCGGCCAAACTGGGAAGTTTTTAATTTGAGCGATAAGGGAATTTCGACGTACCGTAACCGATACCTGATTGAGCTGGATCCCGGTAAAGTTTTGCCGGCAAACACAAAGTCGGAAGAATTTTGATAGCTCAGTTCACCGCCCGTGTTTGCAATCAACAGGCCGGTCAGCAAAGAATATCGTTCGTCTTCTGAAAAGTAAAAATCAGCATTCAGTCCAAAGTCATAGCCAAAGCTTGGATTTCCGTGCCGGACAGATGAATTGGAGCTTACCATCCAGTTGACCGAAGGACTTCCGGTAAACGAGAGCCGGATATGTTTTTGTCCGAACCCGGCGAAAACACTGGTAATTAGAAGGAAGGTAAGGAAATGTTGTTTCATTTTCGTAATTTTTTTCAGAAATGGTTTCAATTGGACAAAAGCGGTTGGTTTGATTTTACTTTTTACTTTTGCACATCGACTTCGCTCGGTGCAGCGCCTTTATATTTGAATACTGCAAATCTCGAATTTTATATTTAAAATGGCAATAAAAAATCAAACGGTACGTAGATACCTAAAAATATTCCGGATGAAACGAATTGTTCTCCTGCTAAGCATGGTAGTTATCTTGTCAGCCTGTACCCGCAATCCTTTAAAGATAAATATTTCGGGTATAAAAGCAGATTTGAAAATCAAACATTTTGATGTTGATTTGCTTCAAACAAAGCCAGAACAGATGGAAGTGTCAATTCCTAAACTGAAAGTCAAGTATGGTGAATTCTTTGATATCTTCACCTACCGGATGATAGGAATTGGCGGTTCGGAACAAACGAACTTTTCCGAATTGCTCAATTTTTTCGTATCGGATACGCTGATTCAACACTTAAAAAGAAGCGTGCCCGGGAAAATCGATACTCTTGAGATCAGACGGAATTTGGAAGGAGCGTTCAGACATTATCGGTATTATTTCCCGCAAAAGGAAATTCCGGTTTTCATTACTTCCATTTCAGGATTTAACCAATCGGTGGTTACCTCCGAAAACCTGATCGGGATCAGTCTTGATAAGTATTTGGGGTCCGACAGCAGGTTTTACGAACGTTTGGGTTTGCCAGCCTATAAACGCCGAAACATGTATCCGGAAAAAATTACTCCGGATGTGATGTATGCCTGGGCTGTTACCGAGTGGCCGAAATCGGATCAGTCAAACAATTTACTGGGCCAGATGATAGAGGAAGGGAAATTCATGTATTTTGTTGACGCCATGCTGCCCGAAATGAACGACACCATGAAAATTGGGTTCACCCGGAAGCAGTTCGAATTTTGCAAAAACGATGAGGCAGCCATGTGGACCTACCTGGCCGAGCACAAATTATTGTTCACTTCAGAACACATGACCATCAAGCGGTTTATTGACGATGGTCCATACACTGCAGCGTTTTCGGAAGCATCGCCTGCCCGGACCGGAGTTTGGATTGGCTGGCAGATTGTTCGTTCGTATATGAAAAAGAATCCGGAAGTCAAACTCAGCGAACTGATGAACAACCATGATTTTCAGGGAATTTTGAACCGATCGGGATATCAGCCTTAAAACAAAAAACCCCCACCAAAAGTGAGGGTTCAGAGGATCTATTCTTCAATAATCACGATCTTTTCTATGATATCGCCTGCCCGAATGGCATCAATCACCTCCAGCCCTTCGTACACTTTTCCAAAGCAAGTGTGGTTACGATCGAGATGGGCGGTATTTCGACGGCTGTGGCAGATGAAAAACTGCGAGCCACCGGTATTGCGTCCGGCATGAGCCATCGACAAAACACCACGGTCGTGAAACTGATTTTCACCGTCCAGTTCACACTTGATTTTATAACCTGGTCCACCAGCACCGGTTCCGTCGGGACAGCCGCCCTGGATGACAAAATCAGGAATTACCCGATGAAAAGTCAATCCGTCATAAAAACCACTTTTCGACAATTTGATGAAATTCTCGACTGTGTCCGGTGCATCTTCGTCATAGAAGTTTAATTTCATAACCCCTTTGCTGGTATAAATTTCTGCTTTACTCATTGTTTAAATTTTAAAGATTGAGCACAAAAGTACAACAATTTGCCAAAACTGAAATTCGGTGCAAATCAGAATGAAGCGCAATTTTCATTTGACCGGAACCAATATTAAAATTTTGTCCTATATTTGACAACTGATCAGCACAGTACAGGATGGTGGAATTTGCCTGAATTTTTACAATTGCATAAAAAATCAAAGGTCTGATTCTTATCAGATGAATAGAGTTCAGGAGCCAGCGGAAATGTTGCTCAGCATCTTTTATCTTCTGCAAAGCTTTGCAAGCCAAGAGGTCCAAAAAATGCCTTGGCAAATCGGATTTGTTTAATCATTTTTGACAGCTAAATTTCTAAATAGATTTAACCAATAAAATTCAAAAATTATTCTTTGAGAAATGGAAAAAACAAAAAAAGGTCTCTTTACCACTGAAGACGGAAGAAATCATGTATTTATTTTCTTCCTGGTTGCTCTGCTATTTACTTTATGGGCGGTTGGTAACAGCCTGATAGATACCATGGACAAGCATTTTCAGGATTTCTATCACCTGACGAAAGCCGACTCAGCCAATGTTCAGTTTTCGCATTATCTGGGGTATTTTTTCATGGCATTACCTGCCGGATGGTTTATACATAAATTGGGCTACAAGTGGGGGATCATTTTAGGACTGAGTTTAGCGGCACTCGGCTGTCTCTGGTTTTATCCTGCCACCAAAATCGATGGCTTTTGGGCAGTCTTATTGGGTGTTTGCCTGGTGGCCATGGGCTTTTCCTTTCTCGAAACGGTGGCCAATCCGTATACCACGGTTTTAGGAAATCCAAAATATTCTGCTTCCCGTATTAATCTGGCACAATCTTTCAATGCCATTGGCTGGCCAATTGCACCATACATCGGTGGGTTATATTTTTATCATACTGATGCGACCCTTAACGCTCAGCAAAATGCAGAAATAGCCCATAAAACAATGTGGATCCCTTATGTAGCACTTGCTGTTATAATTTTGGTCCTCATCGTAGCCTTTATTAAAAGTAAGATGCCTGATGTGGTTGAAGATGATCACAAAAATGGCAATCCTGAAAATGAAACTGCCAAAGTGGATGTATTTGGTCAGCAAGGCCGCTTGTCGACTGTACTTTTATATGTTTGTGCAGTCATGTTCAGTTTTGCATTGGGTATGATTTTCCGCTTTTTTGTTCAATTGTTTTATATGGACCGGGAAACGCTTGGCAATCCTGAGGCGATGGTTGCTCTAAACCACATGTTAACCAGAGTATTCTATTCGGTCACTGGTGTTGTTGGTATAGCTTCGATTATTTTTATTGCAGTTAAAAAGGGAAAGCTGATACATAAAGACAGTCTGTGGTCAGCACCGCATTTTACCGGAGCTACTATTTCACAGTTCCTTTACGTGGCAGCTCAAGCCGGTATTTTCAGCTTCTTTATCAATTATATGGTTGAAGAAGTTCCGGCACTGAGCGAAAGCCTTAAATCCAGTTTCTTTATTGGAGGTGATAATGGCTCAATACTTAGGAATGGAGCCTGGTTCCTTACTGAAAAAGGAGCTACATCACTCATGTCATGGATGGCTTTCCCATTGTTCCTTCTGGGTCGCTTTACCGGTTCGTTTATTTTAAGGGTTACCAAAGCTCATAATATGCTTGGGCTGTATGCTTTCATCAACGTGATATTAATGTTTGTCATTGTAGCCAAATTAGGCTGGATATCGGTGGCTGCTGTATTTCTTAGTTTTTTCTTCATGTCAATTATGTTTCCGACTATTTTTTCGCTGGGCATTTTCGGATTGGGAGAAAAATCAAAACTGGCTTCTTCGTTCATTGTAATGGCCATTATGGGCGGTGCTGTATTGCCTAAGGTGATGGGAGCAATAGCCGACGCAGATGGAATGTCGGCTGGATATGTTGTTCCGGCAGTTTGCTTTCTGGTAATAGGACTGTATGGATTCTTCTGGACCAAGCTCAGTGGCTCGCAAGGAGTTAACGCCGTGAAGATTGGGTCGGGTCATTAATTCTTTACAATGTGTGAATCATATTTCTTGTGTCATTTTTAGAAATTGGAATAATCATGGAATATCTGGAAAAATCTCATCGATCATCTTTTAAACGGTATTGTAAAACCTTATCGTTGAAAGAAGATGATCAACTGATCGAAGATTACAAAAAAGTACATGCTCCCGGAGCTGCCTGGCCTGAAATTACCCGTGGAATGCGTGATGTTGGTATTATCGACATGGAAATTTACATCAGCGGAACGCGGTTGTTCATGATCATGGACACGGTTGCTGATTTCGACCATGACCAGGCGATGACCGAACTTGCCACCAAACCACGTCAAAGCGAATGGGAAGCTTATGTTTCAAGGTTTCAGCAAACATCTTCCGAAGCTACTGCTGATGAGAAGTGGCAGTTGATGGAACGCATCTTTAAACTGGATCAATAAATTCGCATTACTTCTTATTCTGGATGAATTGTAGGCACATTCCATTTCATCAAACCGTTTTCTTATAGCTAAGCACAGCCCACAGGTTAAATACAATTGCAAAGCTGCCGAGCGCGGTTAACTCAGTGGTGAGTTGAGAAATGTCGCTGCCTTTTAGATAGACCAGCCGCATTACCTGCATAAAATATTTTAACGGGTTGACGGTGGTGATGTATTGCGCCCACTGTGGCATACTGATCACCGGGGTGAACAAGCCGCTCATCAGTATCAGTATCAACATAAAAAAATACATCACAAACATGGCTTGCTGCATGGTATCGGAGTAATTTGAAATGACTAGGCCGAGTCCTGAAACTCCAAGGATATAAATGGCTGCAAAAAAATAAATGGTGCTGAGATGTCCTTCAGGCCTTAACCCATATATCAGGTATGCAATTACAAAACTGATGGATAATACAATAAAACCGATGATCCAGTAAGGAAGCAGCTTGGAAATGATAAAAGTAAATCGGGTGATTGGCGTTACATTAATTTGTTCCATCGTTCCGGCTTCTTTTTCGCCAACAATATTCAATGCCGGAAGAAAACCGCAAAGCATGGTAAGCAACATCACCATCAATGCCGGAACCATAAATATTTTGTAACTGAGTTGTGGGTTAAACCTGAATTGCGTTACTGTATTTATAATTGGAATTGATGTTGCTGATGAAACCTGTATCCATTTCGCTCTGACCTGCGAAGAAAAATCGGCAACAATTCCGGAGAGGTAGGCGCTGCCCAAACCACCCTTTGTGCCGTTAACTGTATTTGCTGAAATCAATAGTTTTGAATGTTGTTCGCGAACTAAATCTCTTTCGAAATTTGCAGGAATTTCAAGAATTAAATCGGCTTTATCCGTTTCGATGCTCTGCAGTGCATCTTTATAATTTGCTGATACATCAGTTAATCTAAAGTATCCCGAAGAAATTACTTTTTGGACTAACTGATTGGAGTAAACGCTGTGGTCGTTGTCGATCACACTCAGGTTAATATTTTTTATTTCGAAGTTTGCAGCCCATGGAAATACCAATAAAACCATGACCGGAAAAATCAATATGATTTTCGGCATGAATGAATTCCGAATAATTTGCTTAAACTCTTTTTCTAACAAATATTTTAACATCGCTTTTACTCTAACCGGTTTTTAAACATTTTCAAACTTATCGCTAACAGCGCTAAAACCATAACACTGAGAATAACAATTTCAGGAATTACAGATGATACTGGAGTTCCTTTAATCATGAGATTTTTTACCGCAATAATATACCACTTAGCAGGTATAATATTAGACAACCACTGCAACGGCACAGGCATATTTTCAATTGGAAACATCATTCCTGAAAGCAACATAACGGGCATCATAAACGCCATTCCTGAAATTAACATGGCTGCCATTTGAGTCTCGGTTATATTTGAAACCATTAATCCCAATGCAAGTGAAACAAAGATAAAAAGCATGGAAACCATAATGAGCCAGAACAGGCTTCCCGCAACAGGTACGCCCAAAACAAAAACCGACAACAACAAAACTGTAATCAGGTTGGTGAAGGAGAGAATAAAATAAGGTACTAATTTGGCAAGGATGATAAGTATTGGTTTCATTGGTGATACCAGCAGCACTTCCATCGTTCCCATTTCCTTTTCGCGCACGATGGCAATAGATGTCATCATGGCGCAAATCAACATCAGGATCATTCCTAAAACACCGGGAACAAAATTATAGGCGCCTTTCATTTGCGGGTTGTAAAGAAATTTGGTTTCCGTACTTATCACGAAAGGAATATTTATTTGTGTCATCAAATCCTGCTGAAAGGATCCGATGATGGCGCTTGCATAATTGGTAAGTGTGGTAGCGGTATTCGGGTCGGCTGCATCGGCAATCAGTTGCACCTGAGCGTTGCCGCTGTGCAATAAATTTTCGTTGAACCGTTCGCTGAAACAAATCACCATGCTTGTTTTTCCTTCGCGGAAAAGTGCTGTAATTTTATCAGGATTGTTCAGGATAGTTGTAACATTGAAATGTTCACTTGCTTTTATCCGTTCTATTATTCGCTCAGTAGCAATATCTTTTGACGGATCGCAAATGGCTATGTTGGCATTTTTAACCTCAGTGGTGATGGCGAATCCAAATAAAATAATCTGGATAATCGGCATTCCCAGCAGAATCAACATCGTTCGCCTATCACGAAAAATATGATGAAACTCTTTCATAACAAATGTACCGAATTGTTTCATGATTAGTCGGATTTACGTGTTGCTTTACGCGCCAGTTGTTGAAACACCTCATCCATATTTGATGCATTAAATTCCTGTTTCAGATTTTTGGGAGTATCCAATGCTTCAATTTTACCATCTACCATTATCGAAATACGGTTGCAATATTCCGCTTCGTCCATGTAGTGAGTTGTAACAAAAATGGTGATTCCGTCGGCGGCCGCTTCATAAATAAGTTCCCAGAATTGTCTGCGTGTTACTGGGTCAACACCGCCGGTTGGCTCATCCAGAAATACCACTTTTGGATGGTGAAGAATGGAAACTGAAAATGAAAGTTTTTGCTTCCAGCCCAATGGCAGGTCTTTCACTAAGGTTTCGCGTTCCTGTTCAAAATTCAACCGTTGCAGCAACTCGGTTGTTTTAATGCTGATTTGGTTTTCGCTAACTCCATAAATACCTGCAAACAACCGGATGTTCTCCCACACTTTCAAATCGTTGTAAAGAGAAAATTTCTGACTCATGTAGCCGATATTTTTTTTGATGTCTTCAGGATGCTTTTTGATGTCAAAACCTGCAACGCTTCCTTCGCCTGAAGTGGGTTTGCTCAATCCGCAAAACATACGCATGGCAGTGGTTTTTCCCGCACCATTGGCTCCCAGGAAACCAAATATCTCTCCTTTCTCCACTTCAAATGAAATGTGATCAACGGCAGTGAATGTACCGAAACGCTTTACTAAATTTTTGGCTTCAATTACTTTCATTGTTTGCCGGGGTTTGAATTTTCTATACCAAAATCCATATTTAGTTAGTTAGGTTCTTTTGTGATTTTTCAGGAGGAAGAAAGTTTTCCTGAGTGATCACTTTCTTTCCGGTTTTTTGTTCTAAAGCCAATCGCGCATCTTTTGCAATCTTGCCACCTTTCTTACCTGCCACCGCATTTTGTGCTACCCCTTTTGCCTTATCTGTTTCGGCTATTTGACGAGTAGACAATTCAGCAAGAGCTGTAAAAATGAGTTCAGCTTCGCTCATGTGGTCACGAAGGTTTTGCGATTTCAATCCTTTTAAATCTTTATGGTTTTTAACTGTTAAGCCAGTCCATTCCTGGTGAATGATATTGGTAAGAAATGCAAATTCATCCGATTTCTGAACACCACTCTCTTTCCAATAATCGGTAAGATTGTTTCTTGTCTCTTGCCCCGTCATTCGCTGTTGAATCCACTTTGCGCTTCTGCCTGATTTCTGCCAGCTCTCTCTTGCCCTATCCAAGCTTATTTCAGGGTCGTGAATTTCCTGCATCCGTTCATAGCCGACTTTGGCTAACCATTGTTTAAATGGCTCGGCATTAGGTGATGGGATGGATTGGATAAGCCTCAATAAGTTGGGGGTGTCAAGACAATCTGTTGCATATTTCTTTCCATCTGAAGCTTCAAATTTCAGTTGTACGATATTTTCGTACAACTGACTTCCCTCGTGGGTCAACTTCTTTTTAAGGTCGGTCCAGTAGCGTTTGGGAATACTACTTTCAGTTAAAATCTCTATCACATCAATAACAGAAAAGTACCATGTTTCAGTTGCTTCGTCCCAATGAGTGCGAACCCTTTTGCTCTCAAATAATTTAATATTTTCCATAGTTTTTGCTTTTAAGCAATAGCAATTTGTGGCTACTTGTTTGAATTTTCCATACCAAAATCCATAAAGCAGTCTTCGATGTTTGGCTGCGCCTTCTCAATTAAAATTCCCTTATGACCTTTTTCAGTTAAATACGATTCCAGTTCTTTCATTGAAAAATTTTCGTTGCCAATGGTAACATGATGAGCAGCGCCAAAAGCGAAACAAGACAGAACGTGTTTGTTCATCCTCAAGTCGGTTATAAGCTTGGGCAGGTTATTACTCTGCACCGACCATAATATTTTTCCGAAATCATTGATAATGTTTTGAGGTGTATCTATTTTCAGGATTTTTCCCATATTGATTAAAGCAATGCGGTCGCACAAATTAGCTTCATCCATGTACGGTGTTGAAACAAGAATGGTGATGCCCTGATGTTTCAGATTTTTCAACATTCCCCAGAACTCTTTGCGCGAAACAGGGTCAACTCCCGTTGTAGGTTCATCAAGAAACAATACTGATGGCTTGTGAATTAACGCGCAGCTCAATGCAAGTTTCTGTTTCATTCCTCCGGAAAGCTTTCCTGCTCTTCGGTCTTTGAATGGTTCAATCTGGCTGTATATATCTTTTATCAAATAATAATTTTTCTCTATGCTTGTATTGAACACTGTTGCAAACAAATTGAGGTTTTCTTCAACGGTCATATCCTGATAGAGAGAAAACCTGCCAGGCATGTATCCAATGCTGCCTCGTATTTTTTTATAATCTTTCACAACATCCATTCCGTCAACTGTAGCAGTGCCGCTATTCGCAACAAGTAAAGTAGTCAGCATTCGTATAAGGGTTGTTTTGCCAGCGCCATCGGGACCAATCAGTCCAAATATTTCTCCGGCATTTACCTCGAACGAAACATTATCCACAGCAACAACTTTTTCCTTGCCATAACTTTTGGTTAAACCAGTTACTTTAATTGACAATTGAGAATTGACAATGGACAGTTTAGAGTTGACAATTGACATAATTACCTTCCTAAAGAATTTTTTGTTGATTTTACAATGCTGATTAGTAGTTTTATTACTTCCGAACAGTCATTATGTATTGATAGATATTCTTGTTGTGATATGTAATCAGTATCTTTCAGCAACATTAACCAATATTCAGTTTCGTTTGCTTCTTTCAATGCAATATTCATTTTGTTTAAAAAATCTGCCTTCGATTGCCCGTGTTCCGCCTCACGTACCAATGCGCCAATTGCAGTTCCACTTCTTAATGTTTGTTTCGAAAGCACAAATTCCTTTTTATCAGTAGTTAATACCTTATATAAATTCACAATGCGAATAGCAAATGTGTAAGATTTTATAGCGATTACATTTTCCATAGCTAATCAGTTGACAATGGATAATGGACAGTTGACAATTATCCTTTTTCCATTATTCATTGTTCATTAAAAATATTTTTCATTGTCACTTGTCCATTGAGAATTGTCAATTAAACAAAACATCCCCATACATTCCAATTTTAATCAGGCCATCATTCTTAACTTTTATTTTTATAGCATATACCAGGTTAGCCCGTTCGTCTTTTGTCTGAATTGTTTTTGGAGTGAACTCCGCTTTATTGTTTATCCATTCAACGGTTCCATCATATATTTTCGATTGGCCTGCTTCTGCATCTACACTCACTTTTAGTTTATCACCAAGTTTCACTTTTGTAAACTGGTCAGCGGTAATATATGCGCGAAGATTAATGATCGACAGTTCCGCAATTTTATAAAGCGGTTTCCCGGCAACGGTCATTTCAAAAGCATTGGCGTACTTGGTTAAAACAGTTCCGTTAATTGGATTAATAATATTGCATTTGCGCAACTGGTCTTCAACCTGTGCCAGTTGAACTTCAACGGTGCCGCCTTGTGCGTTCAGCGTGGTGGTGGTTGTAGAAAGCGAACTCCGCAAGGCATCAATTTTTGATTGCAAAACATCAATTCTTGTATTCGCATCGTCCAGTTGTTTTTGCGATGCAACTTCGCCTTTTACTAAATTCTCAATCCGCTTTTTATCGCTCACTGCACTTGCCAATTCCTTTTGCAGCGATTCTAATTGCAATTTAGCATCGGGTCTTCCTGAAAGAATTGCTTTCTGGTTTTGCATCAGTTGCAATTTCTGAAGATGCAACTGTGTGCTATCGACATATCCAATCTGTTGTCCTTGAACGATTAAATCACCTTCTTCGATATTCAATGCCAGAATTTTTCCGTTAGCTTCCGCTGAAACAATGGTTTCTGTGGCTTCAAAAGTTCCTGATGCGTCATTTATCTTTTCAGTGTGGTTACATGAGAATGCCAGGATGGAAAACACGAAGAGATTTATCTTAATAAGTTTAGTATTCATTTTATAAGAGATTAAATTAATTTCCGCTAATGGTTTTATAGTTATACATGCTCATCAGCAATTGCATATTGTGCAAAGCCTGGTTACTGCGCGCTTCACTTTCTTTGCTCATGGCGTTTATCAAATCGCTCATTGTACAAATCCCGTTATCATATTTCAACTGATACGACTTTTTGATGCTGCCTTTCAGTAAAACAATTTCATCATCCTTGACAATAATTGCCTTTTGTTTTTCAATATCACTTGATGTTTGTGTGAGCTGCAACTGGTTGGTAAATAAAAATGTTTCGCGTTGGTTGGTAATCCTATCTATCCTTATCTGATCTAAATTTTTGTTGTTGGAGTTTTTATAAATCCCCGCAGTGTTCCACGACATGCTTAAGCCAGCTATTGCAATGTTGTTAAATTTTACACTTCCCAAATTCATACCTGGGTGCAATATCACACCTGCCCCAATTAAGCCAATCTTCGGCATATTATAAACCTTATTGATTGATGACTGTGTTTCAACTAGTTTCAATTGGCTTGCAAACAGACTTAATTCAGGACGATTGTTGGTTTGGGTTTCAATGGAGGTAACAACTACAGGTTTTTCCAGAAGCTCATTTTCATTCAGTTTTTCACCAATTACGAACGAAAGCATTTGCATATAACCAGTGCGGGTATATTTGAATTCAATTCGTTTTTGTTCCAGGTTTAGCAATTCTGCTTTCACTTCGTCCACATCCGTTTGAAAGGCTAAGCCATTTTCTTTTGAAAGCTTTACATTGTTCAAATTTCGATTCAGATTTTCATTCAGAATATCCAATTGTTTCAGTTGCTCATCGATCACCAAAATGCCAAAATAAATTTGATTCACCCGCTCCGTGATGCTGTAAAAGGAAACATCAACATTTGATCTCTCTACCTCAGCATTAGCTTTTGCAATATCTTTCTGTGAGCGCGTTGCCCCGCCATCCCAAATCGTTTGATTGAGCTGGGCAATCCCAATCAACTGGTATTTTGATGGCTCCTTCGCGGCTTGGCCGGGTGCAGAAATGGAAGGTAAACCACTGATAATATAGCCGGTAATTCCATTAAGGCTAAGCTGGGGCAGATATGCTTTATTGGCATTTGAAATGGTATAATCAGTTGACTTGGCAATTAAATCATATTGCTTTATCAGCGGATAGTTAGCTTTTGCCTTTTCCTGGCATTGCTCAATAGTTACCTGCGCATGCACATGCAGGAAACCAAAACATACAATCAACAGCAGCAGTTGTTTCAGAACCGGATGTCTCTCACGCGCCCAGGTCTGGCATTGTTCGAGGGTCGCAGTTTCCTGGGCATTGAGCAAATTCACCGGGAAAGGCAGTCCAAAAACCAAGAGTTTAAGTGATTTCATTCGTTTCATATTTTTGCTTTTTACTTTATTCATTTTCCTCGTTGTTAACTACAATTGCGTTGATCACAAATTTCTTGATTACTTCGGCACGTTCAGCATAAAAGTTTTCGAGTGCCTGTTTGTCGTCTTTGAATACCACAAAACTTAATATCGGACGTACTGCAAATGGGAACACACACATCGAAATAATATTGATGGCTAAATGGCGTGGATCCATCTGAACGATCTCACCTTTGTCCATGGCTTCTTTGATATTTTTAAATACGGGTTGTGGATCGATGCCAAATTTTGTTACAAGTTTAAACAATCCCGAAGGGTCGCGGTTCAACTCTTTCATAACAAAACCTGGAATAAACGGATGTTTGATCAGAATATTAAGATAGGCATCAACGAATTGTTCAATTTTACTAGTTATATCAGAATCTGAATGAAGTACTTTGGTCAATTTAGGAAAGGCATATTTGATAATTTCAGAAAAAATAGCCTCGAAAAGCCGCTCTTTCGACCTGAAATAGTAATGCAGCAGCGCCTTATTGATTCCGGCTTCGTCGGCAATTTCCTGCATGCGGGCGCCTTCCATCCCTTTGGCAACAAACACATTTTTAGCAGCTTCCAGAATTTTATACTCGGTACTGTCTTTTTTTGCTACCATTTTGCTTTTCGGCTTAACTGTGCGGTTAAATCATGTGTTCAAAAGTAATTTCTGAAAATGAATTTACCAAATGTTTTAACTAAAAAATTTAACCTGATGGTTAAATATTATTAAATTTCTAAAACATTGAATGAACCAGAATTTGTTTCTATCCAAAAAATGGTAATTTTGATTCTGTGTTGAAACAGGATCGACACTAATTTTTTTCTTACCTTACGAGTTCAGAATTAAAATAGTAACTTTAAAAATTACCACTATGGCAAAAGGATTAGATACCCGAAAGAACGACAAAAAAGAACCTACCAAAACCTTAAAAGAAAAGAGATTGGAAAAAAAATCGAAGAAGGATAAGAAATAGGAACTTTTTAGTTGAGGTAATTTGAATTATTTCGTTCAACAAAGAGCCGGAGTTGAATCCATCTCTTTGCTTTTTATAGCAATTCAGGCAATCAAAAATTAGTTATCTTTCAGCTCCAATCTGAAAGTCATCCGGTAGATTTTCAAAAGGTTGAATTACTGAATTTAGGCGAATAAAGAAGCCACTCTACCTAAAGTGAGAGGTCAAGCACAAAAGTATTGTGAAGGATTTCTATAAAAGAAATCCCATTCAAAGTATATTTTGAAAATTTAAGATTAATTTTGAAAGTGGCAATTTTGAAAGCCCTCTTTTTGTGAGGGGGTTTGGAGGAGGCTAATTATGGAACGATACTTTTGGTCGAAAGGGATTTTAAAGAATCATCTCGAAATCTTGCACGGTACCGAACAGATTGGTTCAATTGTTTGGGAAAGCCTTGTAGGTTCGAAAGCTCATGGCATGATCAAAGGACGCCGGTTTATACTGAACCGCGAATTTTTTCTTTCCAAACTTGAGATTTACGATGCCAATAATCAGTCACTTTTAGGAAGTATCATGATTAATCTTTTCAATCCAAAAAGCGACATCATCATTAATGGAAAGCGCTTTGAGCTGGAAGTGAAAAACTTCTGGCAATCGCGCTGGTCATGGAAATTCAACGGCGATGAACTCATTACCTACCAAAGTAATGAATTCCTTTCCAAAGACAAGGGGACCATCGAAGTAATCACCGCCTGTACCGAAGAAATCGAGATTCTGCTGTTGCTCGGCTTGTTTGTCCGGAATCAGTTTATTCTGTTCATGATGATGATTCTAGTCCTTTTAATGATTGTAATTTTCTAAGCTGTTTTTGAATTTTCCAGTCTTTTCTCGCGAAAACTTTTTCTTTCAGACAGGAAGTGAGAGCAAGCTTCAAATAGTCTAAATAATACATTAAATTTGCGCGACCAAAAGTCTTGGTCAAGTAATTGCATTTGGATACAAACACCTCAATTTAAGAGAAACAACAAATGAAACGAGATAAAATAGTAATAGGGATTTCGCAGGGCGATATTAATGGAATTGGTTATGAAGTAATTATAAAAACTTTGATGGAACCCCGTATTCTTGAAATGTGTATTCCAATTGTTTATGGTTCGCCAAAAGTAGCCGCATATCATAAAAAAGCATTGAATACCGAGAATCCAAACTTCAACCATATCCGATCGGCCAACGAAGCTGATTCCCGGAAAGTAAATATCATCAATTGTATCGACGACAATATTCGAGTCGAACTTGGAAAATCGAGCGAAATGGCTGGGGAAGCATCCTATATGGCCCTCGAAAAAGCGGTGGCCGATCTTAAAAGTGGAGATATTGACGCGCTGGTAACTGCCCCGATTAATAAAGACAATATTCAGTCTGAAAAATTTAAATTTCCGGGACATACCGAATTTTTGGCCGAGCAGTTTGGAGTCAAAGATTTTGTGATGCTCATGGTTAGCGAATCGATGAAAGTGGGTGTTGTAGTGGGGCACGTTCCACTTTCGGAGGTGCCTTCCAAAATAACCAAGGGGGCCATCCTGAATAAATTGAGGATCATTAATTCATGCCTTGAAAAGGACTTTTTTATAAAACGCCCGCGAATTGCTGTACTGGGATTAAACCCTCATGCAGGCGACAATGGTTTGCTGGGTAAAGAAGAAATTGACATCATCATCCCGGCTATTCAGCGCGCAAAAGATGAAGGCATTATTGCGATCGGTCCATATCCAGCTGACGGCTTTTTCGGTTCGGGCGATTACGCAAAATTCGATGCGATTCTGGCCATGTATCACGATCAGGGACTCATTCCGTTCAAAATGGCTTCGTTCGAGCGGGGAGTGAATTATACGGCAGGTCTTCCGGTTATTCGAACCTCTCCGGCACATGGAACCGCCTTCGATATTGCAGGCGAAGATAAAGCGTCGCCCGATTCATTCCGTGAAGCGTTGTACCTTGCCATCGACATTCATAAAAACCGTGTTTTGTACAAGGACATCACTAAAAATCCTTTGAGAAAATACGAAATCAATCAGGGTCAGGTTGATGAGTCGATTGATTTTGAAGCGCTTGAGGAAGGAAACTAAAATCAATTCTTTGTATGTTTGAATATATTAAGGGTGCAGTTATCACCCTGAAACCCTCACATATCATTCTGGAAGCCAATTCCGTTGGCTATTTCATCACCATTTCACTCAATACGTATACTCAGCTCAACGGAAAGGAAATTGCCAAAATCTATATTCATCAGGTGATTCGTGAAGATGCTCATCCACTTTATGGTTTTGCCTCCGAAACTGAACGTGAATTGTTCCGCATGCTCATTTCCGTAAGTGGTATCGGATCAAATACGGCCATCATGATGTTTTCGTCCCTTTCACCAGACGAAATCAGAAGTGCAATTCTGACCGAGAATATTAACTTGCTGAAAAGCATCAAAGGGATTGGGATAAAAACTGCACAGAGGGTGGTTATCGATTTAAAGGATAAGGTTGGTAAGACGCCGGCCAGCGAACAAATTGTGTCTTCAGCAGACAATACATTGAGAAATGAAGCGTTATCTGCATTAGTCATGCTGGGATTTGTGAAGAAGTCGGTTGAAAAGGAATTGGATAGAATTTTAGCGGTGCAACCAAATCTGTCAGTTGAAAGTGTGATCAAACTTGCGCTAAAAAGCCTTTAATCAGAAAAAGATTTTGGAATTGAAAAAGTACGGCAGAAACATACTTCTATTTCTTACTATATCTATTGTTTATGCTTTTGGGGGGAGCCCTTCCGAATCTAGAACTACAGTCAGGGATTACAATGCAATGACCATTTTGCCGGTTCATGCTGATACCGTCGAAATTGATACTATTGGTGTTTTGCCTTATCAGTTCAATGATGAGCCGGCCTTTGCTTATCCCAACAAAAAAGACAGCGCCAAACTTTTCCTGAAACACCCGAAAAATATAAAAACCGGCATTGAATATGACCCGGTTTCCGGCGAATATATATTTACTGAAAAGGCCGGAAATCTGAATTTCAGGCTGCCTAAATCAATGACCAAAAAGGAGTTTCAGACGTATGATCTGGAACAGTCGATGCAGAATTACTGGCGGAGTCAAACCAAATTGAAGGGCCTCGAAGCCAAAGGCGGGCTAATCCCGCGTCTGACGGTTGGCGGAGAAACCTTTAATAAGATTTTTGGAAGCAATACCATCGATATCCGCCCGCAGGGATTTGTTGAAGTGAGTTTTGGCTATCAGATGAATTCAACCGAAAACCCATCGATTCCCGAACGATTGCGCAAAGTGCCCAACTTCGATTTCAAGCAGAAAATTCAGATGAATGTGACGGGTAAGATTGGCGACAAAATGGAAATGCGCGTCAATTACAATACCGAGGCGACCTTCGATTACGAAAACAAAATGTACCTCGGTTATACCGGCGACGAAGATCAAATCGTGAAAAAGATCGAAGCAGGGAATGTCTCCCTTCCACTGAACGGTTCGTTGATTACCGGAGGGTCGAACCTTTTCGGGGTAAAAGCCGAATTTCAGTTTGGTAAATTGAACGTGACCACGATTTTCTCCCAGCATAAAGGCGAAACTCAGGTTGTTGAATCGCAGGGTGGCGGCATGAAGAAAACTTTCGATATTGCAGCATCCGATTACGATGCCAACCGTCACTTTTTCCTGGCCCAGTTTTTTCGCGATCAGTATAACGAAGCGCTTAAAGCTTTGCCCGTTGTGCGTTCATCCATCACCGTCAACAAAATTGAAGTTTGGGTAACCAATAAATCGAGCAATTTTAAGGAGGCGCGTAATATATTGGCCTTTATGGACTTGGGCGAGCATAACCCAAATATCTACAACAAGGTCGGTGCATTTCAGGAAAACACCGGATTCCAGTATCCTGAGACCGTTTATGCATTCAACGATGCCAATGGTTTGTACAAGGAGATGACCACAACATACAAAGGGGTCCGTCAGTCTGATAACATAAATAAAACTCTTGCACCACTTACAGGCTCTAATTTTGTTGGCGGCCAGGATTACGAAAAAATTGAGCAGGCCCGGCTATTGAGCGAATCGGAATATACGATAAACCCAAATCTTGGGTTTATTTCGTTGAAATCGGCCTTAAATACCGACGAAGTGCTTGCGGTTGCATTCAATTATACGGCTAACGGGAAAACCTATCAGGTTGGAGAGTTTTCAACCGATGGTGTGATCGCTCCTGCAACATTGCTTCTGAAATTGCTGAAAGGGACCAATTTATCCCCAAAGATTCCGACCTGGAAACTGATGATGAAAAACATCTACGATTTGAATGCCTATCAGCTGTCGAAAGATCAATTCATTCTCGACATCATGTATCAAAACGACAAGTCGGGAACCTTTATCAATTATTTGCCTGAAACAAGAATTGCCAACCATATTCTGCTCAACGTTATGAATCTGGATAAACTGAACTCCCAAATGGATTTAATGCGCGATGGGGTTTTCGATTATGTGGAAGGAATTACAGTCAATTCTTCGACCGGTAAAATTATTTTCCCAACGCTGGAGCCATTTGGGAAAAGCCTTGCCGACTCGATCGGGGATCAGGCCATGATTGACAAATATGTTTATTCATCGCTTTACAGTGAGACCCGGACAGTTGCCGAGCAGGATGCCGAACACAACAAATACAGGCTGAAAGGTTCGTATAAAGGCGCATCAAGTTCAGAAATTATGATTGGTTCCCAAAACCTTGCACGGGGTTCAGTCAAAGTTTCTTCCGGTGGCCGCCAACTAACAGAGAATGTGGATTATACCGTTGACTATACTTCCGGAATTGTGAAAGTGATCAATTCAGGCTTGCTCGAATCAGGAACCCCGCTTCAGGTTTCGACCGAAAGCCAGGACCTGTTTAGCATGCAGCGAAAAACCATGACCGGGGCCCATGCCAATTATGCCATCAGCGACCGGTTTAACCTGGGCGCAACAGTTTTGCACATGGAGGAAAGGCCGCTGACTCAAAAAGTTAATTACGGCGACGATCCGATTTCGAATACCATGCTCGGTCTGGATGCGAGCTATAGCAGCGAGTCACAAATGTTAACTACCTTATTGGATAAATTACCGTTTTATTCCACCAAGGAAAAATCGAGTATTTCTTTTGAAGGAGAATTTGCCAAATTGATAGCCGGACATTCAAAGGTGATCAGTAAAAGCGGGACTGCATACATCGACGATTTTGAGGCGACAAAAACATCGATGGACATGAAAACAAGGTCGGCATGGGCGCTGGCCAGCACTCCGCAAAAACAAGGCATGTTTCCTGAAGCAGAACTCAATGATGACCTGGCCTATGGTTATAACCGTGCGAAACTGGCGTGGTATGTGATCGATCCGCTGTTTTTGAGGAATGGTCCAACCACTCCCGACCATATTAAGAATGATAAAGACCAGCAATCGAACCACCTGGTCCGCGAAGTTTACCAGAACGAAATATTCCCTGACAAGCAAACCCCTGTGGGGCTGCCAACCAATATCCCGGTTTTCGATTTGGCTTTTTATCCAAGCGAAAGGGGACCATACAATTTTGACAGTAACCCTTCCAGTTATTCACATGGGGTAAATTCGGACGGAACGCTCAACGATCCGGCTTCGCGTTGGGGAGGCATCATGCGTAAAATCGAAACCAGTGATTTTGAGGCTGCAAATATTGAAACCATCGAATTCTGGGTAATGGATCCTTTTGTGAACGATTCGTTAAAGAAGATGAAAGGCGGTGATTTGTACTTTAATCTGGGCGATGTTTCCGAGGATATCCTGAAAGATTCGCGCAAATCGTTCGAAAACGGTTTACCCACCACCGCCGAATTGACGAATGTGGATACCACGGTTTGGGGACGTGTTTCAAAACTGCAGTCGTTGGTTCACGAATTTGATAATAATGTTCAAAGCCGACAGTATCAGGATATCGGATTCGATGGTTTGAATGATAAGGATGAGGCATCATTCGACGGGAGTTATCTGGAATCGATGAAAAAAATCGTAACCCAGCAGGCATACGAAAATCTGGTAAAGGACCCTGCAGGTGACGATTACCATTATTACCGCGGATCGGATTACGACAAACAAGAATTGAGCATTTTGGAGCGGTACAAAAAATTCAACGGGCCCGACGGAAACTCGCCGACGGCAGAAATGTCGCCCGAATCATATCCGACCACAGCATCCACAGCGCCCGATATCGAAGATATTAACGGCGATAACACGTTAAATGAATACGAACGGTACTATCAATATAAAATCAGTGTTCGCCGCGAAGATATGGTTATTGGCAAAAACTCTATTTCTGACATCCGGCGCGCAGTGGTTCAGCTAAAAAACGGCAAAATTGATACGGTCAGCTGGTACCAGTTTAAAATTCCGGTCAGGAGTCCGAATGAAACATTTGGGTCGATTTCTGATTTTAAATCAATCCGTTTTATGAGGATGTTTATGAAAGGTTTTTCTGATCCGACCGTATTGCGTTTTGCAACCCTCGATCTGGTGCGTGCCGATTGGCGCAAATACACCAAGGATGTGGATGGCAATCCTGCCGGGAACAATTTTAACACTCAATTTGATATTTCGGCGGTCAACATCGAAGAAAATGCTAGCCGCAAGCCGGTAAACTATATCCTTCCTCCCGGAATAGAGCGGGTGATCGATCCGGCAAATCCACAGCTCCAGCAACTTAATGAACAATCGCTTGTATTGCGAACAACCGATCTGGAAGAGGGACAGGCGAAAGCAGCCTATAAAAATATCCGGATGGATTTCCGTAACTACAAACGTATTGTGATGGATGTTCATGCCGAAAAGCTGAAAGACCACCCGCTTGCCGACAACGATTTAACTATGTTCGTCAGGATTGGGTCTGATTACTATTACAATTATTACGAATACGAAATTCCACTTTCGCTGACCCCGGAAGGATTGTACAATGGTGACAATGAAGCCGACCGCCTGAAGGTCTGGCCCGATGCCAACCGGCTAGATCTTCAGTTGGATGCCTTTTCCAATTTAAAACTGGATAGAAATAATGCTATGCATCAGTCAGGTTCGGGCGTGACTATGGCGTCAGTTTATTCCAAAGACGATGGAACCCGGAAAATTAAAATCAAGGGAAATCCAAACCTGGGAAATGTGGAAGTCATGATGATCGGGGTCCGTTACAACAAAAAGGATGTCAATAATTATGGTCCAAAGTCAGTCGAAATGTGGGTGAACGAACTTCGTTTGTCCGATTTTGATGAAAGTGGCGGTTGGGCTGCAACAGGAAGGGTTTCAGCGCGGCTGGCCGATCTGGGTTCGGTGATTGTGGCCGGGCGAAAACGGACTGCAGGATTTGGGAGTATTGAACAAAAGATGAACCAGCGGGCCATGGATGATTTAAACCAAATCGACGTTTCGGCAAACCTTGAATTGGGGAAGTTCTTCCCCGAAAAAGCGATGGTTAAGATTCCTGTGTATATGGGTTTTTCGCAAAGCAAAAGCAATCCGAAATACAATCCGCTCGATCCTGACATCAAAATGAAAGATGCCTTGAATGCGGCAACTACCAAGTCGGAAAAGGATTCGATCACCTATTTGGCACAAGATATTTCAACACGGAAAAGCATCAATTTCACCAATGTTAAAGTTGATAAAACCAGCAAATCGGGTAAGCCGAAAGTGTACGACCCGGCCAACTTTTCCGTAACCTATTCATATAATGAACTATTGCAAAGAAATGTAAACGTTGAACGAAATCTTGATAAAAATTACCGGGGCCTCTTTAGCTATAACTTCAATGGCCGGCCTGAAGTGATCGAACCTTTTAAGAAGTCGAAAAAATTGAATAACAATGCGTTCAGGCTGATTAAAGATTTCAATTTTTATCCTTTGCCCTCGCAATTTTCTTTCAGGACCGATATGTGGCGGCATTATAACGAAACTCAGCTTCGGAACATCGCGAACCCAAACATGATCGTACAACCGACCTACAATAAAGATTTCCAATGGAACCGCTATTTTGACATGCGCTACAACCTGACCCGTAGCCTGGATATCGATTTCTCGAACGAAAATATGGCACGAATTGATGAACCTCCGGGCAGTATGAATAAAAGTGACGATAACTATCAAATGAAGAAAGATTCGATCCTGACAAATCTTAAGAATTTCGGCCGTCCGATTTTATACCATCATACCATCAATGCCAATTATATAGTACCGATCAACAAAATCCCTTTTCTGGATTGGACATCGCTTTCGGCTCGTTATCAGGGCATGTACGACTGGAAGACCGGACCCAAAACCGCACCTTCGATTGTACTTGGAAATGTGATCGAAAATTCCATGCAGATACAGCTGAACGGCCAGCTGAATATGGTTACGCTTTACAATCGGGTAGGGTATTTGAAAGAAATCAACCAAAAGTATGGGACCAGTTCAAAGCAGCAAGTCCGAAACCAGCGGCCCAGACAGGGACAACCCGCCCAACCTAAGCAGACCACCCCTGCCAAGGAAAAAGCGGAGCCAAAATTTAAAGAAGTCCAGTACACCACTGAGAATGTGAAATTAAAAGCCAAAACTCCGAAATCGATCTTCCACAAGTTAAATACCCAGAATGTCGAGCTAACTGCTTTGGCCAAAGACGGGACCAAGATTGAAGGACAAATGACCGTGATCAATGAAAACCGGATCAGTTTTACTTCCGAAAAAAGTATGTCCGGAGTGAAGTTTATCGTCAAAGGAAAGGTTGAGGTCAACAAAGATTTGGGTAAGAAAGTACTTGAAATAACTACAAGACTTTTAATGAGTGTCCGGAGTATTTCAGCAAACTATTCGGCAACCGACGGTACTGTTTTGCCAGGTTATATGCCAGAGCCGCATTTTATGGGAGGCGGAAAATATAACCCGGTGAATGGAAGTATTGAAAATACTGCTTCACCTTCTACTGCTCCAGGCGTGCCATTCCTTTTAGGGTGGCAGGATAAAAATTTCGCGATGAAAGCGGCACAGAATGGCTGGCTTACAACCGACTCATCCCTCAATGCCCCATTTGTGATGTCGCATGCCGAAACCTGGAACTTCCGGGCAAATGTCGAACCATTTCCCGATCTGAAAATCGATGTAAATGCCAACCGGACTTATTCGGAACGGACCTCTGAGTTTTTTAGGTTTAATACCGGCACGGGAAGTTTCGACGGGTTAAATAAGTCGGTACGAGGTAATTTTACGATGTCGATCAATTCCATGCGAACTTCATACAGCAAGATGGGCAGTGAAAGTATTCCTGCCTCGAAGGCTTTTCAAAACCTGAAAGACGACCGGATTATTATTGCCGAACGCCTTGCAGCTCAGAGAGTACCGAATAGTGCGGCTGGATATGATCCAACGGTAAAGGATCCGGTAACAGGATTCCCCGATGGTTACGGTCCAACTTCGCCCCAGGTGCTTATCCCGTCGTTTATTGCAGCCTACACGGGGCAGTCGCCGGAGAAAGTTTCACTGGATCCTTTTCCATCGATGAAATACATGCGCCCAAACTGGAGGATCACCTATGAGGGGGCCGTCTCAAAGTCAGATTTTCTGAAGAAGTATTTGAAAACACTGAGTTTCAGCCATGCATACCGGTCGAGCTACAATGTAGGCTCCTTTATTTCAAACCTCGATTACAACGAGCAAATGTACGAGGATGGATTCAGCTACGTCCGGAATAAGTTGGGTGATTTTATCGGCCCGAACGACGTAAATTCGGTGAGCATTTCCGAGCAGTTTAGTCCGCTGATTAACATCGACATGACCTGGATCAACGATCTCGAAACCCGGGTTGAAATCAAATCTTCGCGTAACCTGGCTTTAAGTTTTGCCAATAACCAGTTAACAGAAATTTTAAGCAATGAGACTATTTTTGGTATGGGATACCGTTTCACGCGGATGGATCTGATCGTAAAAACGAAAAAATCGCAAAAAGCTTATTCCAACGACTTAAACGTAAGGGCTGACCTTTCTTTCCGAAAAAATAAAACGATCCTGCGGAAAATAGTTGAAGGAGTCGACGATTTGACAGCCGGTCAGGATGCGGTCACTTTGAAGACTACCGCAGATTACCAGCTGAGCGACCGGTTCCAGTTGCGGCTGTATTACGATAAAATCCTGAACAAACCCAAGGTAGGTTCATTCAATACCTCAAATACCAACTTCGGGATCAGTTTCAGGTTTACACTGGCCCAATAGTGTAAAGTTGCAGAATCTGGCAAAAAAATGTTCTTGTCATTGAAAGTTTATAGTTCATTCATAATCAGAATATTCGGGTACAATTAATAACAACAAATGACTTCAACAGCGCCAGAACTTCGATGATTTTTTAAACTTTATTTCCTGAACACTTGTTATTCTATTAATATTTTCATTGTTTTGTTACATCAAATCAAAATCAAATGATTAAGAATACAAATACAGTATGGTGTCCGTGGTGGGGTCTTCTCGTTAATTTGAGGGGTTAAAGCCATATTTGTATTTTTTTAAGATATAACGGCCTGCTCTTCAGAAGCAGGCTTTTTGTTTTTATAAAACAAGTTGAAATGAATCAGATGAATAAAACAAATTGGTGGTGGCACAGAAACTTTTCGCAAATCCGTGGAAGGAAGTAGCTATCATTGTATACAATGAACAAAAAGCGGCTTATCGGAACACGGTAAGCCGCTTTTTTTATTCGGAAATTTGAAATAAAACATACAAATGAAAGAAATTAATGTACAAGTCAGCGTAAAAAAGATCCTTGCTGACACCTTGCCTCCGGTGAGCGTTTACCTGAAATTCAGGGATTTATTTCCCAACTCGATTTTACTCGAAAGTTCCGATTATCACGGACACGAAAATGCGTATTCGTTCATCTGCATCAAGCCAATGGCCTGCTTTACAGCCGATGGCGGCAAAATCTCAATCGAATACAACGGACGTGATAAGGAAACTAAAACCATTGCTCCGGAATGCCGGGTCGACCAGCAACTGGATGAATTTTTTAAATCCTTCCGGTTATCCGGAGAAACTGAAAACCTTCCGGCAAACGGACTGTTCGGTTACATCAGTTACGATGCGGTAAAGTATTTCGAGAAAATCGAAATCACATCTGAAAAGAAAGAAGCCTATTCAGTTCCTGAAGTGAAATACTCTTTTTACAAATACATCGTGGCGATCGATCATCACAAAGACATGATTTACCTGATTGAAAACCTGATGGAAGGCGAAACTAAGGAGATTGGGCAAATTGAATCGTTGCTTCGGAACCTCACATTCTCGCCAACTCAATTCGATACCATTGGCGAGGAGGTTTCGAACATCACCAACGAACAGTACAAATACATGGTGAGGAAAGGCAAGGAGCATTGCTTCCGCGGCGATGTTTTCCAGATTGTTCTTTCTAGACAGTTTTCACAACCGTTCAAGGGTGACGAGTTCAATGTTTACAGGGCTTTGCGTTCGGTCAATCCATCGCCTTACCTGTTTTTTTTCGACTACGGAACTTACCGCATTTTCGGTTCCAGTCCAGAAGCTGAATTACGAATCAAGAAGGACCGTGCGATCATCAACCCGATTGCAGGCACCTTTAAACGCTCCGGAAACGACGATGAAGATCGTATCTCAGCCGAACGCCTTTGTGCCGATCCGAAGGAAAATGCCGAGCATGTGATGCTGGTCGATTTGGCCCGAAACGACCTGAGCCGCAATGCCAGCGATGTTCGCGTGGATAGCTACCGCCAGGTTCAGTATTTTTCGCATGTGATTCACCTGGTTTCAGAAGTGTCTGGAAAGTTGCCTGAAAATACCAACATGATCACCGTTTTGGGCGATTCGTTTCCGGCCGGAACTTTATCCGGAGCACCCAAACACATGGCCATGACTCTCATCGACCGTTACGAAAATCAGCGTCGCAGTTTCTACGGAGGTTGCATCGGTTATCTGGGTTTTGACAATTCATTGAACCATTCCATCATGATCCGTTCGTTCCTGAGCAAAGGAAATACACTCTATTATCAGGCAGGTGCCGGAATTGTGGCCGACTCTAAGGAAGAAAGCGAACTTCAGGAGGTAAACAACAAACTGGGTGCTTTGAAAAAGGCGCTTGAAATCGCGAAAGAAATTAATTAAAAAAGAAGCCCCTCTAAATCTCCCCGAGGGGAGACTTTTGGATGGAAGTTCAGAACATTTAACCTTATAAATAATGAATACAAATTCTAACCCAAAAATTACGGATGCCGGTTCTTTCACCCCTCCTTTGGAGGAGCAGGGGAGAGGCTCCCGTATAGTAGTCATAGATAATTACGATTCGTTCACCTACAACCTGGTGCATGCCATCAAGAAGATCTCCGGTTTGCCGGTGGATGTTTTCCGCAACGACGAAATTGCGCTGATAGATCTGGAAAAATACGATAAAATCGTTCTGTCACCCGGACCGGGAATTCCCGAAGAAGCCGGCTTGCTGCTGGATATTATCCGAAGGTTTGGACCAACCAAAAGCATGCTGGGCGTGTGTCTCGGGCATCAGGCCATTGGTGAGGCTTTTGGTGGATCGCTCACCAACATGAACCGCGTTTTGCATGGAATTGCAACTCCGGTTACAACGACCAAAGTACCAACGAAATTGTTTGATGGTCTTCCTGAAACTTTCTCCGTTGGGCGATACCATTCATGGATCGTCAATGAGGCTGACTTTCCGAACTGTCTGCAAATAACCAGTTACGATGACAAAGGCATGATCATGTCGATGAAACACACTACTTTTGATGTTGAAGGTGTTCAGTTTCATCCCGAGTCGGTTTTGACCCCGATGGGAGAGCAAATAATAACAAATTGGTTTAAAAAGTGATTTGTAACATTTAGTCATTTATTGTCATTTGCTTCGCGTCGGATTACTATCAATGACCACTAATGACTTAATGACAAAAAATGATTGACTTGAAACTTGAAATTTGAAACTTGGATCTATAGAAAAATGAAAGATACTTTAAATCATCTTTTTGCTGGAAATCAACTGAGTAAAGCTGAAGCTCATCAGATGTTGTTCAGCATTGCTGAGGGCCGGTTTTCGGATGCTGAAATCGCCTCATTCCTGACTGTTTTCCGCATGCGTCAGATCACCGGCGAAGAATTGGCTGGTTTTCAGCAGGCACTGCTCGAATTGTGTGTGGCGGTCGACCTTTCGGAATACAACACCATTGATGTGGTTGGAACCGGTGGTGACGGGAAAGATACCTTTAACATTTCCACGCTGAGCGCGTTTGTGCTGGCTGGTGCAGGGTACAAGGTTTCCAAACATGGCAATTACGGACTTTCATCGGTGAGCGGTTCGTCGAACATGTTTGAGTATTTTGGTTATCAGTTCAGCAACAATGCCAATAAACTTCGCCGCGAGGTGGAAGAAGCCGGAATTTGCTTTTTGCATGCTCCTCTGTTTCATCCGGCCATGAAAAGTGTCGGGCCGGTGCGGAAAGCCCTAAAAGTAAAAACGCTCTTCAACATGATGGGACCGATTATCAATCCATCATTCCCGAAAAACCAGCTGGTTGGCGTTTACGATCTGGATGTGATGGACTTGTATCACCAAGTTTTTCAGGAAAGCGGTCAGAATTACATCATTGTAAACAGTCTGGATGGGTACGACGAAATTTCCCTCACCGGCGAGGCCCGTTTTGTGTCGAAGCTGACCGAAGACAATCTGTCGCCTGCTGATTTCGGATTTTCACCGGTTTCTCCGGAAGAGCTTCACGGCGGCGAAACGGTCGAAGCAGCCGCACGGATTTTCAGGAGTGTTTTGGAAGGAAACGGAATCACGGCTCAGCAAAATGTGGTGATTGCCAATGCGGCTCTGGGAATTCATTGTATTTGTCCTGAAAAATCACTGATGGATTGTGTGGCCGAAGCCTCTGAATCGCTGAAAAGCAAAAGGGCACTTGGAGCATTTCAAAAACTGTTAGAGTTGAATAGGAAATAAGTAATTACCAATATTGAATATCCAATAATCAATATCCATGTCCTCCCATGAAATAAGGTGACAAGAAGTTTAGTTGATAACTTTTAAATTTCGCTTTATTATGGGAAGTAAAATTAGAAAAGTTAGGCATTTTAGCACGGAGTTTAAAAGAGAAAAAGTCAAGCAAATTGACGAAG
>JANXYV010000022.1 GCA_025355875.1 Prolixibacteraceae bacterium
AATTCATTAATTAACTGGCTTTGTTCCGTTGAAGGCAAGTTACGTATCGCTGATATTATTTGTTGATAGTTCATTGCAATTATTTTTGACTAAGATATGGAATAAATTTAAATATTACAACGCTATATTAAACTACAGCCACTAATAATTATATAACATTGATTACCAATGATATAACACATTAAACTGAACGTTTATTTTAGTGCAATAGCGGCTCTTATAAATTTCAATATAATTTGCTGCTTTACTGCATGTTAAAAATAGAATAAGTAAGATTCCGAAAAATTTAAAGCGCAATAAAGTTATCCTGGTTTAGACTAAAAACAAGGCTTTCAGCCGATTTGGTCCTAAAACATTTTGTTTTCATTTTTTTTAATTTTTTTTTAACGCAATACAATTCTTCCTCAATAGTAACCTAATGTAAAGACTCATAATATTTTAAACTCTTCAAGCAAAAGATAATTTAACGCAATTAAAAAATTGCAACTAATTAGTTATCAGTATTATACGATTATACTTCTGATTTTTGTTTTTACATTTGAAAAGGAATTCTAAACTAATTTTATTCAAATCATTTAAAACTTAAAAGTATGAAGAAGCTTTACTACTTGCTGCTTGGTTTTTTATTACTAGGCAATTATAGCTGGGCCAGCAAATCTGCAGCTATTATAAAGACAGACAAAGCACCCACAATTGATGGTGTCAAAGATCCTGCCTGGAACCTTGCACCGGCCAATAGGTTTGATGAACTTATCAATGCAGGAACGGGTGATCCTACGGTATCCGGAACCTGGAGAGCTATGTGGGATGCTGATAATGTATACCTTTTATTCGAGGTGAAGGATAATGTTTCCATGAATAACGGTGCAGCTAATCCTGTTTGGTATATTCATGATTGTATCGAAATGTTTACCGATATGAAAAATGAAAAAAATGATGCTGCCGTCACAAACAGTAATGGACAATATCAATTACGCTTCATATATGGGTTGGATAATGAACCGATTTATGAAAACCCAACATGGAATACATATAAATCGGTATCGAAGGCTAATGCGGCCGGAGATGGGTATGTAATTGAGGTTAAATTTCCATGGAACTTGTTAACTGCAAATACATCAGTTGCTATTGCTGAAGGACTTAAAATTGGACTGGATTTTAAAGTGGTCGATGTTGATGTTGCCACTACTGGCGACTGGTGGCCATCCCATTTCGAATTTGCATGGAACAGTACAAAAGATAAAAAGCCAATTAATTTTGGAACAGTTGAACTTGCTCCGGTTGCTTCGAGAAATGCTGTAGCTGTACAATTACCATCCAACACTTTGCCTTCAATCGATGGGACTATTGATGATGTTTGGGCAAGTGCTGAAGCTAATCCTATTTCAACCCTGAGTAATGCCGGTACTGGTGATCCAACAGTAAGTGCAACCTGGAAAGCCCTATGGGATGCAGATAACCTGTATATGCTTTTCGAAGTCAAAGATGATGTCCGAATAAATAATGGTCCTGCCAATCCTGTATGGTATATACATGATTGTATGGAAGTATTTACTGACATGAAAAATCTTAAAAATGATGCTGCTGTGACTAATAGTGATGGTCAATATCAATTACGATTCATATATGGTTTGGATAATGAACCAATTTATGAAAATCCTACTTGGACCACATATAAATCGGTATCAAAGGATAATGCTGCCGGAGATGGGTATATTATTGAAGTGAAAATGCCATGGTCGCTCCTAACTGCCAATACTCCTGTTAAGGCAGAGAAAGGACTTAAAATTGGTATGGATTTTAAAGTAACTGACGTAGATGTAAAAACAACCGGGGACTGGTGGCCACCTCATTATGAATATGTTTGGAACTATGCAAAAGATAAAAAGCCAATTAATTTTGGAACAGTTGAACTTGTTGCAGCTCCTCCAAAATCAGCTGTGGCTGTATCAACCAATTCAATGCCAACTATTGATGGTAATATAGATGCTCTTTGGGCAAGTGCCGAATCAAATCCTATTGCAAATCTGAGTAATGCCGGAACTGGCGATCCAACAGTAAGTGCAAGCTTTAAAACTTTATGGGATGCCGATAATCTTTACATGCTTTTTGATGTGAAGGATAATGTCAGAATGAATAATGGTCCCGCAAATCCGGTTTGGTACATTCACGATTGCATGGAAGTTTTTACTGACATGAAAAACCTTAAAAATGATGCCGCGGTGACAAATAGCAACGGTCAATATCAATTACGCTTCATATATGGCTTGGATAATGAACCAATTTATGAAAACCCAACATGGAATACATATAAATCGGTATCAAAGGATAATGTTGCCGGAGATGGATATATCATTGAAGTGAAAATGCCATGGTCGCTCCTAACTGCCAATACTGATGTTAAAATTGCTGAAGGACTTAAAATTGGTATGGATTTTAAAGTAACCGACGTTGATGTTGCAACTTCCGGCGACTGGTGGCCTCCTCATTATGAATATGTTTGGAATAATGCTGGAGCCAAAAAACCAATCAATTTTGGAATTATTTCATTGAAAAAGGCGCTGGATACTGAAAAGCCTTCTGCTCCTGGCTCATTGGCAGGCACTCTTACTGATTTAAGCGTAAGTTTAAGCTGGACAGCTTCTACCGATAATGTTGGAGTTACAGGATACAATATTAAAAATAATGGTACTGAACTTCTTACAACTGCCTCCGGAACCGAATTGTCAAAGACTGTCAGTTTAAAGCCCGGAACTGAAAACAATATCACTATAACTGCAGTAGATGCTGCCGGAAACGAATCAGTTCCAAGTAATTCAATTAAAATTACCACTGCCGGACTTGCTCCGTTACCAGCAGGTACAACAATTGCAAAAGCTGCCTCAGCAATTACCATCGATGGAAATGCGAATGAAGCTTCATGGAATACTGCAGCCTATCAAATCGCAAGAGTGGATACCTGGGCTCCCAACTACGAGATTAATGGTCGGGCCGATTTCTCTGCTACTTTCAAAGGGTTATGGGATGAAACAAACCTTTATCTCTTTGTTAATGTTAATGATGACGCTGTTTTTCAGGGAGTTGGAGATGCTGATAATAAATGGGTAACTGATTGTATCGAAGTAGCATTTGCCAAAGATGCTACCGCTACTTACAAATACCGTTTTGGATATGGCAAAGATAATCAGAACCAAAAAAGTGGTGCTGAAATCGATGTACCTGCTGGATTCAAAAATGTTGGTGTAAAAACTCCAACCGGATATTCCATAGAGGTTTCTATCCCTTGGAGTTCAATTCCAGAAATCAAAGAAGCAGTAAAACGGACAACCAAATTCAGCATAAGTATAGCTTCAACAGACATTGATAAAGCTGATGCTGCCTTATGGACTGATGTGAGCGGCGTAATTGGATGGCCTTATGGTAAACTATCTGATGTTCTTGTTCTAACCAATCCTGATGAAGCTGTCATAGATACAAAAGCACCTGCTGCTCCAACTTCGTTAGGTGATACAGGTATGGATTATAAGAGTTTTAGTCTTAATTGGACAGCTTCTGCCGATGCCGATGCTTTATTATATACCGTGATGATTAATAATAAAATCATTGCTACTACTCAGGATTTAACCTATAAAGCTTCAGGCTTGTTACCAAGCACCCCATATAGTTGTAAAGTATTTGCTAACGATACACAAAATTATTCAGCAGCTTCAAATACTATAGACTTGACCACACCAAATAAACCTGAAACCTTGGTAAGGAACGTTGGAATCACTAAGATAGATTTTGATCCATCTCAGGAATATGAGTCATGGGATTCAATTACTCCTGCTCCTTTATATAATGTCGATCGCATTTTTGATTCTGCCGATTTATCTGCAGGCTGGAAAGCCATGTGGGACGCCACTAATCTTTATTTTCAGATTAATGTTAAAGATGCCAACATTTATAACAGCTCTGCCAATGGATGGGAAAATGACAATATCGAATTGTTCTTCGATATGAATGACGAACGCGATGGTACATCATGCGAACCCACCGTTGATCCAAATACCTCCCAAGTCGACAATTTCCAGTATCGGTTTATTGCCTACGATCTGGTCAGACAAACCGGTTCGAGCAATCCTCCTATATGGACCGGAGTTCAAAGTTCATTCTATGATATTACCGTTGCCGGGAAAAAGATAGGGTACACTTGTGAAGTGGTTCTACCCTGGACAAGCCTGACCACGGCAAAATCAGACAAAATCAAGTTCACTCCGGTTTTGGGGAAAAAACTTGGTTTTGAGATACAAGTTACAGATATCGACCCATTTGTAAACGACAAAGGAGAAACCGTATATAATAATGCTGACGCAAACGGAAACATGCATTGGAACTTACAGGATAACGCTGTTCAGTGTCACCGAAACAATTCCCAATACGGCGAAATTTCACTGAGCAAATACCAGAAGCCATTCGTAACATCTATTTCAGAAAATGCACTTGCCGGAAATTCATTGAATGTTTATCCAAATCCTACACATGGTTTGCTTCAGGTTCAAATTCCTTCTTCCGAATATTCAAGCCTTCAAATTACTGATTTATCCGGGAAACCGGTTTTGAACCGATCTATCCAAAGGTTTGGCGGAAATGAAACAATCGATGTTTCTCGTCTGGCTGCAGGAATGTATATTGTTACTGTTAACAGTCCGAATAATAGTCTACGCACAAAAATTGTTGTAAAGTAAAGTAAAGTAAAGTGAGTTTTTAAAAGCAGCCGGATTTATTCCGGCTGCTTATTTTCCCCTTCTATTGTTATCTAAAATTGACTTCATGAAAAGTACTACAGCTTTCCTGATTGGGTTGCTATTTTGTCTGATTGCCAACAATACTTTTGCTGAGAAAAAGGGATACATTTCCCGCGCAAGTATTGCTCCGGTAATGGATGGTATAAAAGATGCAGTCTGGAGCGAAACAACCAGCAACCAAATACCAAATCTTATCGGTGGTTTAATTGACGGACCGGCTGATTGTTCGGCCAGTTGGTATGGTCTGTGGGACGCTGACAACCTTTATCTTCTGGTTGAGGTAACCGATGATATCCTGAAAAACTCCGGTCCTTCGGCTCCCAAATTCTGGATTCACGATTGTTTTGAATTATTTCTGGATATGCTGAATGAAAAAAACAATGTTGAAACCGGAGCAAGTACAACCGACGATAAGTATCAGTATCGCTTCATTTATGGATTGGATAATGAACCAATCTTTGAAAAGCCACCGGTTGCCGGTGTGAAAAATGTTTCGAAGGCCACAGCAAATGGCTACATCATTGAAGTCAAAATGCCTTGGGCAACTCTCATCGGGACATTCCCTTTTGGAGATTTAGTAATAGGAAAAAGCATCGGCGCCGAGTTTCAGGTAGCCGATCTGGATAATAACCCGCTCGAATGGATGCCCGATGCCAATTTGAGCTGGAACAATCCGACCGGAACAAATTTAAAGCTGGCAGCCAATTTTGGCACCCTGGTTTTGGTTGAAAATAACCTTCCCGATATCACTCCTCCATCAGCGATTTCTGATCTTTCAGGCATTGCAAAGGGTTCAATTGAAACCGAATTAAGCTGGACAGCCCCAGGAGATGATGGGTTGGTTGGATTGGCCTCTGAAAATGAAATACGTTACAATACCAGCACAATCAGCGAAAGTAACTGGGCAAGTTCCACGAAAGTTGATTCAGCCCTTGTTGCAAAAATTTCCGGAACCAAACAAAAATTTGTCGTTACCGGCCTTACCGGAGGTACAAGCTATTATTTCGCCATCAAGACAAAAGACGAAGCTGGTAATTTTTCTCCCGTTTCGAATAGTGTAAACGTAATAACCGACGCCGCTGATGTGATAAAACCGAGTCCGATATCTGATTTGAAAATCAATACGGTACGACCAATTTCAATCGAAATCCAGTGGACTGCCACCGGCGACGATGCAAATGTGGGCAAAGCCCTTTATTACGAAATCAGGTATCTGAACACTCAGATAACCGATGCAAATTGGGAAACAGCAGTAAAGGTTCAAAATGTCCCGCTTACTGAAACAGCCGGGACAAAGCAATCGATGATTATTATTGGATTGAAACCTTTAACCAACTATTTTATATCCATCCGGGCGACTGACAAACAGAAAAACACTTCAGAACTTTCAAATATTGTTTCCGCAAAAACAATTGAACTGCTGGTCAATTCAAAAACCTCGATGGACCAGTTTATCGGTACCAACGCGTTTATCGACGATCCTCTGGATAAAATGAAAGCGGTCGGATATATTCGCGAGTATCACCCATGGAACTGGGACGAAGGTGATATTTATAACGGTAATCCGAAATCATATCCAACCTATCCAAACAATAAAAATGCCTTTAATCCGAGCACGGCAGCCGGTGGAAACTACTGGTTTTTCGATGATTATTATAAAAAGCTGAAAGATGCCGGAATCATGGTTTGTCCGGCAATCATGGGTTCAGTGGCCTGGCTCAATACAACCCACGACTTTGGGAGCAATAACATCCCGGTTAAAGCAGGTCTTAACAGGAATGACGCAAAATCCTATCCTGAACATGCTGACCACATGTTCCAGTATGCTGCCCGATATGGTTCCACCCCGGTTGCGGATAAACTTCTGAAGCTGGCTGACAACCAGCCACGAAAATCAGGTTTAAACTATTTGCGTTACCTCGAAAATAGCAACGAACCCGATCGCTGGTGGGGAACAGTAGATGAAAATTTCACTGCTGAAAACCTGGCGGCCATGGGTAGCGCCGACCGCGACGGCAATTGCGGAGAAATGGGTGCAACTTTTGGGGTGAAGAACGCAGATCCAAACATGAAACTGGTGATGGGCGGACTTGCCCAATTGGACATCAAATACATAGAAAGAATACGTCAATGGTGCATTGCAAACCGAAAAGATAAAGCATTTGCATACGATGCCATTAATGTACACGAATATGCGATGAATAAAAGTCCCGAAGATTCAAAAATCAAAGAAAGAATTCAGGCTTTGGTTGATTACCGGGATCAATATTTACCCGATCTGGAAATCTGGATGACTGAATTTGGATGGGATTCAGGAACGAACACTACCCCATTCAGCCCTCCAGCCATTGGAGGATACAGTCGCGAAGAAATTCAGGCTCAGTGGATTATACGTGAGTATCTGTTATTGTCCTCCACCGGAATCGACCGGTCAGCGCAATACATGCTTCGGAATGTTACCAACAATGGCAAGGTTCAATTTGAAACCTGCGGTTTGGTCACCGAAAAAAACCAGTGGCAGCCAAAACCTTCCTGGTACTACACTTACACTACGAAGAATACATTAAAGGGAATGTATTTTACCGGAGAACAGGCTTCCTTGAACTCCAATGTCCAGATCTACACGTATGAAAATGTTGCCCAAGACACCATGGTGTACGCACTTTGGTCGCCAACCAGCAATGGTACAGTAGTCACTGCCTACCAACTGGGAATGGTGAACGAACCCAAATCGGCTAACCTGGTTCAACTCACCAATGGATCAGTTAATGGTACTGTATCTAAACTGAAAATAAACCGGAACAGCATTAAAGTCGATGTGAGCGAACGTCCGGTGTTTGTGGTTTCCACCAAAAACAATCCGCTATCATCCGTCGAAATCAGGCAACCTGATCCTGAAGTAAATCTTTTCCCGAATCCGGTGACTGATAAGCTGACTATCGAGATGGGCGGTTTTGATGACAAGGAAAACTTTTCGGTCCGCATTTTTAACCTGAACGGACTAAACGTATTCTACAGCAATTCTGCACAGACTCAGCTTCAGTTGGATGTTTCATCACTCCCACCCGGAATATATTTTGCCGAGGTGAAAACGAATGGTCAGCTCAACCTGAAAAAATTTGTCAAATACTAAAATTAAGAACTGAAAAACCTAACATGATGAATTCAAATCAAATCCGATTACGGTTCCTCATCTCCTTGTTTATGATATTGATATGGGGAGGAGTATCACTGGCACAAAAGATCAATGCGACAGGAACAGTCATCGATCCTGAAAACAAAGAAGGAATACCCGGTGTCAATGTGGCGGTAAAAGGCACACTGACAGGAACAATCACCGATTTCAACGGAAAGTATTCAATCAGCATTGAGAAGGGCGCTACACTGGTTTTCTCCTTCATTGGATGTGTAAGCCAGGAAGTCAAAATTGAAGACAATAAACCGCTGAATATTAATCTTTTGCCAGATGTGGTTAATATCGAGGAAGTCGTGGCTGTAGGCTATGGCAAAATAAAGAAGAGCGATTTAACCGGTGCCATTTCAACGGTAAAAAGTGATGCTTTTAAGGAAATGGCCAAAACAGGCTTTGATCAGGCTCTGCAAGGCCGGGCTTCCGGAGTATTGGTTACCAACAACACCGGAGCTCCCGGAAGCGGTGTTTCCATCCGTATTCGCGGGGTTGGATCGATCGCTAAAAGCAACGAACCGCTGTATATCATCGATGGAATCCCTATCGACAATGCGCAGATTTCGAACAAACAAACCGGAAACGACCAGATAAATACCATGAGCGGGATCAATCCTGATGATATTGAACGGTTTGAGGTACTGAAAGATCCTGCATCGTGTGCAATTTATGGCGCCCGGGGTGCAAATGGAGTTGTGCTGATCACAACTAAACACGGCCAAAAAGGAATGAACCAGCTTGATTTTTCGACCTATTTCGGATCTTCCTCAATCGTTAAAACATTGGATTTGTTAAACTCTACCCAATATCAACGGCTGGTATACGAAGGCCTGAAAAAAATGCGCGTTCCGACCGATGATCCGCGATACATCAGCGATGCAGAGGTTCAGAAATACAACACCAACTGGCAGGATGAAATTTTCAGGACGGCTCCCACCTACAATGTCAATTTATCGGCCAGGGGCGGTAATGACAAAGGAACTTATTTCATCAGTGGAGGATACTACAGCTCCGATGGGATTGTGATCAATACCGGAATCAAGCGGTACACTTTGAGCTCGAATTCCGACATACAGCTCAGTAAAAACGTAAAAATCGGTGCCAATCTGGCGGCCAGCCGCACAACAGGCTTACGCCAAAACAATAGTGGCTCGAATGCAGCCATCGATGGCAATAAAGCAACTGGTGCGCCAATCATTGCGGCAGCACTGGCTTCAAGCCCGGCATATCCGGTGCGCGATTCAATTGGAAGATATGCCATCGACCTGCGAAACCGAACCATTCCAAACCCGGTGATGCTGGCCAACGAACAAACTCTGACCTATTTCACCAACCGGATTCTGGCAAGTGCCTATCTCGATTGGGAAATCATCAAAGGATTGAATTTTAAAAACGTCATCGGTTCAGATTTACGCAATACCAAGGAAAATTTCTTTTGGGGACCTTATTATTTTCCGGACGACGGTCTTCAGATGCCGGGTTCGGCCCGAACCTCCGACAGTTATAACAACGGATTTTCATGGGTTTTCACCAGTACCGTGAATTACATGAAAGATTTCGGGAAACATGGTTTTAACTTCCTGCTCGGACACGAGGCATCGCGAATGGAATCGAGTAACACATACGTCGAAGTGGGCGGAATGCCTGTTGATTATATCAAAACTTTTGATTCGTCGCCTGCACGTACTGTTTCTTCAAACGGGTACACGGCCAACGCACTCGAATCCTACTTTGCCCGGGTGAACTATGATTACGACGGGAAATACCTGGTCCAGATTAATGTCAGACGCGACGGCTCATCCCGCTTCGGAAAAGAATCGAAATGGGGAGTTTTCCCGGCCATGTCATTCGGATGGAATGCTGCCAAAGAGAATTTCATGCAAAATCAAAAAGTGATCAGCGAATTGAAACCCCGCATCAGTATTGGTGTTACAGGAAATCAGAACATCGGGGATTATGCATGGCGGGGAGCATTTAAGGTTGGTACTATCCCCGACAGCTATGATCAGGATGGAATCGTAATGAATTATCTCGGCCAACTAGGTGGAAAATACACATCCATTTCCGATTACGGATTTTCCTGGGAACAGAGCACAACCAAAGACATCGGTTTCGATTTGGGTTTGTTCGATAACCGGATATCCATTTCGACCGATATCTATCAGCGGGTTACCGACAAATTGATCCTGGACGTTCAGTTACCGGTTACCACCGGCGTTTATTCAGCAACCAATAATGCCGGAAAACTAACCAACAGTGGGTACGAATTCTCGATTACTTCTCACAATCTGACTGGCAAATTCAGCTGGATCACCGATTTCAATATCTCCGGATCAAAACTCCTGATCAACAAACTGATTTCCGACAGTATGAAAGTTGGAAACAACATCCTGATCATGGGTAAGGATCTGCAGATCTTCACCTACGAACGCGAGGTAAACGTGGATTCAATCAAAGGATTTGTGAAGCTCAAGGATTTGAATGGCGACGGAGTGGTGTCGTATGGTGGAGGCAATGCTGATAAAAGGACGTTTGGCTCACCATTACCCAAGTTTTATGGTGGACTGAACAATACGTTTATGTACAAAGGTTTTGAGTTTTCGTTTTTCTTTCAATTCGTCTACGGAAACAAGATTTACAACGCTACCCGACAAACCCTTGAGAGTTTGCAGGTTCCATCAGGCCAAACTTTGGTCGTGAACTCGACAAAGGTATCCTTTGAGAACCGATGGCTTTCAAAAGATGTGGTCGATGCCGATGGGAATGTCATTTATAAGAAAAACATCCACACAATTTATCCGACCACCAACTTCGCCGGAAATAACATCGACCAGCGCGAAGGAAACTCCGGTTTCGTCGAAGATGGATCTTATCTGCGCCTGAAAACCATGAATTTTGGATACAACATTCCATCTAAATATTTGACCAGGATGAAGATAAAGTCGGCTAAAATCTATGCATCGGCCACCAACTTGCTGACGTTTACCAAATATACTGGCTACGATCCTGAAGTGAACAGCGTTTCAGGAACCGGCATTGAGAGTAATCTTGGCATTGGCACCGACAATGGATGTTACCCTCAGTCGAGGACTTTTACAGTGGGCGTTAACATGTCATTCTAACCAAAAATACTTCAAATTATGCGTACCAGATTTTTTATACCAAAAACGATATTTCTGCTGATGCTGATCATGGCATCGTGCAGCCAGGATTTTTTAATGGAAGAACCTATCAATCAGATCGATCTTGAAAGCTTTTACACCAAGCCCATTGATGCCGAAATAGGTCTGACAGGAGCATACAGCAGGATCATCTCAAAACACATGATGAATAACCTGTTCTATTTTTCAGTTTCTGCCGATGAAATTACGGCAGGAACAAGCGCCCGGTCAGGAATCGGATCGGGTGACTTCAGGAACCTTGCCACCAGCGACAATTACGGAATGAGTGGTGGCTATACTGAACCATTGGTAGGAATAGCGAATGTTAACCTGCTTCTCAAAAAAATAACAGGCATTCCTGATAATCTCTTTGCCAAAGGCCGCAAGAATGAAATCATGGGAGAAGCTCATTTCCTGCGTGGCTACGCCTTCTATATCTTAGCCATGGCCTATCGGGATGTACAGGTTCAACTGGAAGTTCCGGTTTCGTCGCAGCCAGAAGATAACTTTCTGGAAAAAAGTCCACAGGAAGAGGTTTTAAAACAAGCGATGATCGACTTTGAAAAGGCTGATAGCCTCCTTCCGAATAAACTTGGAAATAGTACGAGCGATCATGATGTTCGTGGACGGGGCAGCAAATGGGCAGCAAAGGCGTTCAAAGCGCGTGTCCATTTGTGGCACCTAGATTGGACAAAAGCATATGCAGAGTGTGATGCCATCGTTAAAAGCAACCAGTTTAAAATGGCTGAGCGATGGATTAAGATCTTTGATGGAGAAAACGACGATCCGGAAGTCATTTGGCAGGCGCAAGGCCAGTCGCGTCAGGAATACGATTTCATTGGTGTCTATCGGTGGTATTGCGATGCCGATGCAGCCCAGGTTCTTCCTCCGTTTATGGTCGAAAAGAAACTTCAAAATGCTTTTGAAAAACCATATAAAGATGTCCGGCTGGAATACAGCGTTCGTGCAATCGACCGGGCTGGCGCTCCTGCCGATTATGGAGGTCGAAATGTGAAACATTTCAAGGTTCCTTCCGGAGAAATCATTCAGGGACAATCGGATGAATCGCGCGATAAAAATACACCATTGATGCGATTGGCTGAAGTCAAACTCATGATGGCCGAAGCCGCTGTCCAGTCAAACTATGGTGTCGGTTCGAAGCAGGAAGTTTTAGATATCATTAACCAGCTACGGTCAAGGGCTGCCGATCCTTTATTCATTCCACGGGAGCAGGACGTACGCTACGATTATGTTGCAGCAAAAGGCTGTACAGGCATCAAGCCGTTGACCATCGACCAGGTTAATCTCCAAATAGTTAAAGACGAAAAGTACCGTGAATTAGCTTTTGAGTTTATCCGCTGGATTGATTTGTTGCGCTGGGGAAAAATGGAAGACAACTATGCATCTGTGATGGCGATGACCAATGCCATCAGCGTTGACAGATTGTACCTGGCTATTCCGCAGGGACAGATTGATGCCAACAAAGGAGTGCTGACCCAGAATCCCGGATTTTAATTTTAAAATATTGTTTTCAAGATCGTTATAGGATGAATCAGAAGTACCGAAATATCAGACACAGATTGTTCGAAATCGTTAAAAGCAAGAGGCTTCTACTGGAATACGGAGCGATATTCTTACTAATGCTACTCATTTATTTCCTGTTAACCGTGGTACTTGCATAAATGTCAACCATGAATCAAAATTTCGTACTGACTGAATATCATCATTACAAATCCTACCCGCGAAACATGCGCATACTATTGATGACGAACCTTTTGTACGCCATTGTATTGCCCATCCTTGAACTTTTTGTAGGCGCCAATATTCTTCGTCAAACCAACAATACGTCGTATGTGGTCATCTATCAGCTGGCTGTTTACACTGGTATTCCATTTACTTTTCTCCTGAACGGGTTTCTTTTAAGGCATATAAAAATTGCCCGGCTTTATTCATTGGGAATGATGATGAGCGGTGTGGCAATGACTGTGATGATGACACTGCCGGAACTAAACCTGATAGGAATCGCATTGATTGGTTTGACAATGGGCTCATCCTATGGTTTCTTCTGGTGTAACCGCGATTTTCTGGCCATTTCTTCGACCACCGACGGCAACCGGAATTATTATTTCAGCCTCGAAACTGTTTTCTATACCATCACATTCATCATTATGCCTGCCCTGGCCGGTCTGTTTATCAGCCTTGGCGAATCACGCGGCTGGTATCCTCCGCGTTTTGCATACATTACCCTGACTGTCATGGTATTTATTCTCACTACTTTGGCTTCGGTGATGGTCCATCAGGGAAATTTCCAAAATCCCAAACGAGAAAGATTTGTATTTTTCAAATTTCATCCTGAATGGCGTAAAATGCTGTTACTTGGATCGTTCAAGGGAATTGCACAGGCTGCGATATTTTTCTATCCAATCCTGCTCATCCTGACTTTTATTGGAAATGAAGGCTCGCTTGGCGGAATTGTAGCCATTGGCTCGCTGTTGACGGCGGTCTTCCTTTATTTCATTGGCCGTTTTTCAAAGCCCGAACACCGTATCTGGATATTTTCGCTCGGACTGGTTGTTTATTTATTGGGCGGAACATTTAATTCGATCCTCTTTTCAGCAGCCGGGGTTTTTCTGTATCAGATGTGCGGTTCGCTTGCCCGGCCATTATTGGATGCCGCTTATTTTCCTATCCAGATGAACGTAATTGACAAAATTTCAGGCATTGAGCGCCGGAATAAATTTGCTTACATCTTTAATCACGAATTTGGCTTGTATGCTGGCCGGCTGGCTGGCTGCCTGGTGTTTTTAGTTAGCGCCTATTGGTTTTCTCCCGAAGCGGCTTTGCGTTATTCACTGCTCATCATAGCTGCGGTGCAGGTTTTATCAATTCCAATTGCGAAGAATTTAATTCAAAAAATGAAGACCATTTAAATCTACTGAACATGTACTACAAATACGGATACTTCTCAGACGATGGCAGTGAATTTGTGATCACCGATCCGAAAACCCCAAGGGCTTTCGACAATTTTCTCTGGAACGATTCGATGTTTTCGGTTGTTCACCAAACTGGCGTTGGTTGTTTCGATTACCAGGTGGGCAATACCGAAGCCATTCAAATGCTGACCGGCGTTGGGCGTATCTGCGATTACGATGTTTTTGGGCGCGAAAGCCTGATGAGCCGCCTGGTTTACATCCGCGACAACGATACCGGCGAATTCTGGAACCTGAACTGGGAACCGGTCAAAAAAGCGTACGAAAGTTACCGGTGTACCCACGGTTTGGGTTATACAAAAATTGAAACCGGCCTGTTGGGAATCGAAGCTTCTTTCCGGATTTTTGTTCCGAAAGGCAGTGATCCGGTTGAACTGTGGACCCTCGGATTCAGGAATACAGTGTCAAAATCCCGGAACATTTCAGTATTTGTGTACAACCAGTTTCAGTTTAAATACAAATGGGATTTCAATAGTTATGGCGATATGATTTTCAGGAAATCGTATTTTTCAGGAGAGCTGAATGCCATGATTGCCAGCAAACATCCGCATATTGCACCTCACCGGTTTCTGACTGGTTTTATGACTTCCGACGAAACCATTATTGGATATGACGGCAGCCGAGATTTTTTTATGGGAATGTACAATGGGTATAACGAACCGGAAGCCGTCATTCGCGGGAAATGTTCCAATTCAATCGGTTCGTCGGATGCAACGATTGGTGCAGTCCAGTACGATTTTCAATTGAATGCTTCGGAAGAGAAAACCTTCAACATGTTGTTGGGCGCCACCGACAGCGAAAGTGGCATTCAGGAATACCGTGAAAAATATCTCGGAAATTTCGAAAAATACTTTCAGCAGCTGAAAGAAGAAAATCAAAAATTTATTTCACTCAACCAGATTACCACGCCGGATGAGCATTTGAACCGGATGACCAATGTCTGGATGAAGCACCAGACTTCGTATGGCGCCAAATGGTGCCGCTGGGGATATATGGGCTACCGCGACATTGTTCAGCATGGCCTGGGAGTTTCGACTTTTAATCCGGAGCGAACCCGGGAAGTGCTGATCGAAGCTTTGAAGTACCTGAACAGCAATGGAGTTGCCTTGCGGGGCTGGAATCCGATTGACACCAAACCCTATTCAGATAGTCCGTTGTGGTTGGTTTATACGTTAACGGCCTACCTCAAAGAAACCGGAGATTTTAATTTCCTTGAGTTGGAAACTCCCTATTACGATTCGGGAAAAGGTTCAGTTCTCGATCACATTGAATGTGCATTGAACTTTCTCGAAACCAACAAGGGAAGTCATGAATTGTGCCTGATCAAATTTGGAGACTGGAACGATTCGCTAACCGGTATCGGCAAGGAAGGCCGGGGCGAAAGCGTTTGGTTGAGCATGGCATACTCCGAGGCATTGAGGCAGATGAAAGAACTTTTTTTGTACCTTGAAGATTCTGTTAAAGCTTCTGAATACGGAGTTCGTTACGATTTGATGAAAAAAGCAATCAACCAGAATGCCTGGGATGGTGAATGGTACCTGCGCTGTTATGATGATTTTGGGAATACGGTTGGTTCAGAAAAGAACGATCAGGGGAAAATATACCTTAATTCCCAAAGTTGGGCTTTGATTGCAGGTTTGGCCGATGAAAAACGCATCAAACAAATCATTGCCTCTACAGACAAACTGCTTCATACTGAAATTGGGTACCAGTTGCTTGCCCCGGCATATTTATTTCCTGACGACAACATCGGGAGAATAAGTTACCTCGAACCCGGAATCTGTGAAAATGGCACTGTCTATTCGCACGTTAATTCGTGGATGGTTCTGGCACTTCTGCGTGCCGGATTGCCCGACAAAGCTTATCAGGTGATGAAGGAAATTACACCGGGTTACACGAATGCCGAAGACGATCTCAAGCAAATCCATACACCATACATATTTGCCAATGGCTATTACGGATGCGACCATCGGAACAACAAATTTCAAATGGAATTTACCTGGATTACCGGTTCAGTGGCCTGGCATTACAACAATGTGGTCAAAGAGATGATTGGTATTCATCCGGAATATACCGGCTTGCGAATTGATCCGAAAATTCCGGCAGAATGGAACAATGTTTCGGCAGAGCGGACTTTCAGGAGCAAACAATTCAAAATTAACATCCAACGAAAACATAGAATTGAAAAAATCGAACAGGAATTAAACGGACGCCGGTATGCAAAAGAAATTGTTGAGATGGAAGATTGCCGGGAAATGAATATCATCCAGGTTTATATCCCTGAGACCACCTGAATTCAGGGTATAAATATCCCAAAGTTCTGAAATGAGAAAGTTTACCCTTTTCCTGATCAGCCTTTTTGCGCTAAATCTTTTTGCTGATGGCAAATCGTCACTTTCAACCGCTGACAAATTTATCCGGTCAACACACACTTTTCAGGGTTCAACGCTTCCTTACCGATTTTTTGCTCCCGAAGGAATTGATCCGAAACAGAAATACCCCTTGGTTATTGCTTTGCACGGAATGGGTGAGCGTGGAACCGATAATAACCTGCAACTTACAGCGAACAAAATGGCTACCTGTTGGGCAGAGCCGACCATTCAGGCTAAAAACCCATGTTTTGTAATTGCACCGCAGTGCCCGGTTACCTCGGGCTGGACAGACAGCCCCGTCTATACTGTTCTGATCAATCTGATTGAAACTGCTTTGTCCAGATTCAATATTGATAAAGATCGTGTATATATCACGGGCCTGTCGATGGGCGGAAACGGAACCTGGAACTGCATCTGTCTGAGTCCTGATTTGTTTGCAGCTGCTGTTCCGATTGCTGGCTGGGGAAATACAGCAAAAGGTCCGGTCATAAAAAATATTCCAATTTGGGCATTTCATGGACATTCAGATAATGTGGTTGCGGTCGATAACAGCCGGTTTATGGTGGAGGCGGTTGCGAATCAAGGAATTGAACCGATTTATACCAATTGCTTTTATGCGGATACCAGAACCATGCCAATCGACGAATTGAATAATGACCTTCAGGCCAGATCGTCGCTCATTTATTCTGAGATGCTTGGTTACTATCACGATGTTTGGGATTATGCCTACAGCTACAAAGCCATGTTCGACTGGGTTTTCAGCAAACGCAAATTCATTCAGAACGCAATTACCCTTTCGTCAATGACAAAAGATACCATCCTGCAAGGAACAGTTTCGATCAAATGGAATTCAACCTTTCCAACCGATTCGGTTGAAATATGGTTTATAAGTGAACGCCAGGAGTATTGGAAGCTACTTAAGAAAGAACTCTCCGGAAAGAAAGCCTTCAACTGGAATGCCGATGAAGAAAATGAATGCATCTATGGCAAGGTGCGCATTTGTTTGATTGATTCGGCTTCCAGGATTTATTCACAAACCGAATCAGCCCCGGTTACCATCGATAAGGCCGGAAATGGGTTACCATATGTGAAGCTTAAAACTCCGGAATTTTATAAAACCGCGAATATCATTTCGAAACGTATGGACGTGAAGTTCATTGCCAACGATGTGGAATCCGATTCGGTTTGGGTCGTTTTCGACTATAGCACCAATGGAGGTAAAACCTATTCTAAAATTGACTCTATAAAAGTATCTGCCGACAACGAATTGAAGACACATACCATCCTGTTTTCGAAGCTGATTAAGTCAAACACCGCCGTTTTAAAGTTGATGGTGTACGATGACAAACGGGTCTGGAGTGCCGATAGTACGATGAACTTATCAAATCAGTTGGGAATTGTTCCGGTTTCTACTCCTCTGGCAAGGATGAATGATGGCTTTTATGTTTCAGAACCATATCCGAATCCGGCCAATGAATTCGTGACCGTCTCCTTTGAAATGCCAGTAGCTGGCAGCATATACATTTCAATCTACAATTCGTTTGGTCAACTAGTATTTCAAAAAGAAGCGCCGGATTGTGAGATTGGAAGAAATGAAGTTCAAATCAGGTCCTCTTCATTCCGGGCTGGATTGTATAGCTATTCCGTCAGTCTGATTTCTCCGGATTGGCCAGGTACGTTTCAACAATCAAAAAAGCTAATCATCAGACATTGATTAACTTTTTTAATTTTAAAAATTCTATCGTCCCCAATCTGTTCGTTTCACCCAGTCAGCCAGGAAGCGGGCATTTTCGAAAGAAATTCCCGGCATGAAACCATGGCCGAGGTTAAATATCCAGTTTTGATTATTTTTCCCAAACTCGATGTACGGCTGAAGCGCATTTTCAATCTCCGGCTGACTGGCATAGAGCAATCGTGGATCAACATTTCCCTGCAAACCTATTTTTGGATCAACGAGTTTACGCGCCGTTTCAATTGGAACTTGCCAGTCGATACTCAGGTAATCGCAATCTTCCGGAGTGATTTCGGCAATTCCAACTCCCAAACCTTTTGGGAAGAAGATAAACGGAATTCCTTTTTCGCGAACAGCTGCACCAATCCTCCGGATCGAAGGCATAAACAATTCCTGGTACAAATCGGCGGGAATCAGTCCTGCATGGGTATCGAAAAGCTGAAAAACATCGACTCCATGGTCAATCTGCCCTTGTGCATAAACGATCGACAATTCGGTAACCGTTTCAATCAGTTTCCGTGTGATTTCCCTGTTTTGATAGATGAATTTAATGGCTTCCGGGAAATCTCCCTTGCGCCCCAATCCCTGGAGCATAAACAGCAAAACCGTCAAAGGTGCGCCACAAAATCCGATCAGAGGAGTTTCATCGTTCTTGGTCCGGATGATTTCGTCGATGACGTCATAGATGTAATTCAGTTTGGACGGATCAGCCTGAAGTCCGGCAAGCGGATTTTCGCGAAAAGCCAGTGGCTGATCGAAAACCGGGCCACTGTCGTTGAATTCAAGACCCATTCCCAGCGCATGCGGAATGACCAGAATATCGGAAAACAAGATTCCGGCATCAACGCCCAAATCGCCAACCGGCAAAAGGGTAACTTTTGCTGCAATTTCCGGATTCTTCATCATTTGCCAGAAAGTGTAATCTTTTTTAATCTTCATGTACGAAGGTAAAACCCGCCCCGCCTGGCGCATAAACCAAACCGGCGGACGTTCAGTCTTTTCTCCCTGAAGAGTTTTGAGTAGTATTGAATTTTGTGTCAATGTATTTCAGTATTAGAATTGATTTAGCTCTTATTTTTTTCCCAGACGGCCTGAAAATAGCTGCCGCTTTGATTCATTTTTCGATGTGCTTCGTAAGCATCAGCCTCTTTTGTCAAGGTGAAATTTTCCAGCATTTTGGCGTAATCGTTGAATGAAATCGGGGTCACTACCCCCTTTTTCCTGGTGCTCTCTTTGCCATGCCTGGCTTGCAGAAGATAAATTGCTTCACAATTTTTTCCTATATAACTTAAATAGTTTTTTACAATATGTGGTTCCATTTCCCCAAAACTGGCAGCATTCCAAAATACATCAAAATGCAAATTTCCAATCAATGGAAATTTCCAATTGCCGAACATGTTGACTTTCCCTTTTTGCAAGTGATCTAAATTATCAGCAAAGCTGTTTTCATTTGTATGGATGATTTCATTTTCACCCAAAGATTCTGAGAGATACTTTCCACATAAATAAAGAGGATAAGGCAAATCGAAGCAAAGAATGGTCAATTCAGGAAATACTTTCTTTAGTACTTCCACCTGAAACCCGGAGCCTGAGCCCAATTCAACCAGAGTTTCATTTCCTTTCAACTTCAAGTGCCTTTGGGCAAAACATAAGCGAATGTAGAAATTGAGAAACTGCATGGTATATTTTTTCCCCGAGACTTCGAACAGATCGGCAGGGTTTCCAAACGAACTGACTTCAATTTCAGAAATAGGTTTCATGTTGGCTAATTCACCTTGAATCATGCAGTTGTTATAGGCCATTTCCCTGATATCGGAAAGTCGCAGAGAATAAGGCAGTAAGGCTTTATTGGTGATAAATAAACTTCGGATCGCCTGTTTTGCCAGTTTTGTATAGAATGGAACCTGTGGGTGATAGTGATAGACCGATTCGCTGAATCCAAATGTGCCAAATATCGGATATTTGCCGCTTCTTAATTGATTAATATCTGATTTTTCAATTTCCCTGATAATTCTCGCCTCGTATGTCTTCCAGTACCTTCCGGCTTGAAATATTTCCGGAGCTTTTCTATATTCTTCCAGCAATAATGAGAGTCTATCCATTCTTTAATTTTTTGTATCATGTCAACCTCTGATAGAAATTTCAGAGATTCTATTCCTGAATAAATTTGGGCTATTTGCTATACCTGCCTTCGATGTTTCTAATATTGAAAACTGACCACTGTGACTGCCAACTTTTTATCCTTTCAGTATCGTCAAAGCATCATAGGTGGCTTCAATAGTCCGGTCAATCTTTTTGGTAGTATGCGCCGCCGACATAAATCCGGCTTCGAACTGCGAAGGAGCCAGGTAGATACCACTTTCCAAAGACATTTTAAAGAATTTGGCATAGGTGGCGGTATTGCTTCGGCAAGCATCGGGGTATGAATTCACTTTTGCTTCTTCAGTAAAGAACAAGGTAAACATCGAACCGACACGGTTTACCACACCAGGAAAATTCAGATCTGCCAAACATTTTTTGATACCGTCTCCCAAACGGGCCGATTTTTCTTCAAGCATATCGTAAAAACCGTCGGTTTCATCCAGAATTTTCAAAGTGGTAAGTCCTGCCGACATGGCCAATGGATTTCCGGAGAGCGTTCCGGCCTGATAAACCGGACCTTTCGGAGCCAGTTTGTCCATGATTTCGCGTTTCCCGCCATAAGCGCCAACCGGAAGTCCGCCGCCAATAATTTTACCAAAACAACTCAAATCCGGAGTAATTCCCAAAATTTGCTGTGCTCCACCTTTTGAAAGCCGGAAACCAGTCATCACCTCATCAAAAATCAGAACAGTTCCGTATTGGGTGCACAATTCACGGATCCCCTGAATAAATTCAGGATCAGGAATCACCACACCCATATTTCCGGTAACTGGTTCCAAAATCAGCGCAGCAATTTGTTCAGGATATTTGACGAACATTTCTTTTACTGAATCAAGGTCATTGTAGCCGGCAGTCAGCGTGTCTTTTGCTGTTCCTGAAGTTACACCGGGTGAATCTGGAGTTCCCAGGGTCAAAGCACCAGATCCGGCTTTGATGAGAAAACTATCGTTGTGACCGTGGTAGCAACCTTCAAATTTGATGACCAACTCACGGCCGGTAAAGCCACGTGCAAGGCGCAGGGCGCTCATGGTGGCTTCAGTTCCGGAGTTGACCATGCGGATGCTTTCTACCGATGGAACCATTTTCTTGATTTGCAGCGCCATTTCTGTTTCGAGCAGGGTTGGCGCCCCAAAACTGGTTCCCTTGGCAGCCGTTTTCTGAATGGCCATTACAACATCCGGGTGAGCGTGTCCTAAAATCATCGGTCCCCAGGAACCGACGTAGTCGATGTACTCGTGACCATCAATATCGAATACCTTTGCCCCTTTCGCGCTGGCAATGAACAGCGGATCGCAGCCAACACTTTTAAATGAGCGAACCGGAGAATTTACCCCTCCGGGAATATGTTTTTGTGCTTCCTGAAAAGCAGCAATACTTTGGGTGTAGTTTTTCATGTTATAGCAATAAATCTATTGAAATTGATAATCACCTTTCTGTCCGAAATTGAAGAATTACTTTGTTGTACGTTTTCTCGCGGACGGGTTCTCCGGGGTTCTATTTACCCGGGGTTGCACTCCTTCGTCGTTTACCCCAGGTTATTAACATTTTGCCCCTTCAGGGCAAATCAAATGCATGTTACGGACCAAAGCTTTCCCCCATTTTAGGGGAACGGGAAGGGGGCTGTCTGTTATAGTTCCTTTACAATATCCTGAGTGTGATAGGATAAGATAATATCAGACCCGGCACGTTTGATTGATGTCAGAATTTCGCGAACGAGACGTTTTTCGTCGATCCAGCCATTTGCTGCAGCAGCTTTTACCATAGAATATTCTCCACTTACGTTGTAGGCAGCAATCGGGATATTGAAATTGGTTTTCACACGTTGAATAATATCCAGATAACTCAAGGCCGGTTTCACCATCACAATATCGGCTCCTTCTTCGATGTCGAGCGCAACTTCGCGCAAAGCCTCATTCGAATTGGCGGGATCCATTTGGTAGGTTGCACGGTTCCCGAATTTGGGAGCACTTTCGGCCGCTTCACGAAAGGGACCGTAGAATCCTGAGGCATATTTGGCCGAATAAGCCATGATCGGCAGATTGTAAAAACCGTAATCGTCAAGGGCATGCCGGATTGCACCAACCCGCCCGTCCATCATGTCGCTGGGTGCGACCATGTCAATTCCTTCCTGAGCCAGCGAAACAGATTGCTTGGCCAGTGTCAGCAAAGTGAGATCATTATCCACATCACCATCCACAATAGTTCCGCAATGGCCATGAGTGGTATACTCGCAATTGCAAATGTCGGCAATCACATACAAATCGGGCAGAGCTTTTTTGAGGGCACGTGTGGCTTGCTGCACAATTCCATTGTGTTCGCAGGCAACCAGTCCATGTTCATCTTTGTGTTCAGGAATACCGAAAAGCAGCACAGCCTGAACGCCAATTCCGTACAGACGTCGGCATTCTTCCACCAACAAATCAACAGATAGCTGCGAATTGCCGGGCATCGATGAAATTGGATTGTTGACTCCGGTTCCCGGGCAAACAAATAATGGCATGACCAAATCGTCGCGGGTTAGAATGGTTTCACGGACCAAATTGCGTAAAACAGGGGTGTGTCTTAATCTCCTGAGTCGTGTGATTGGAAAAGACATAATTGCTGGATTAAAAGTTATTTTTTCTGATAGTGATTGAGTATGGCCGAAAAGATTCCCTGCGAATTCGCGGTTACGGCGGTAATAATTGGTTCAATTCCGTGCCTGATTACTTCGGAAGAAGTGGTTTGTCCGATACAGACCAGACGCAGTTTTGCAGGATCAGTTCTTTTTGCAATGAGTTGTAAAAGGTTCGTAAATGAAGAAGGACTGGTGAGTACAATCATCGCATACTGATCGGAAAGGATTAGTTGAAGAGCATCACCGTCAAATGTTTCAGGTAAAACTGTTTCATAAAACAAAATCCGGGTACAGACCGCTTTCTTCGAGATTTTATCTTCGATTACTGTCCGGGCCAGATTACCAATCGGAAAAAGTACCCGTTCGCCCAGATTTACCCGGTGAAAAAAATCGACCACAAAATCTTCGGCGGTATTCCCCAAATTGATGAAGGCTGCTGAAGTTCCGTAACATTCCAGGTGAGCTGCTGTTTTTTTTCCGACAACTGCTATTTTCAAATGTTCAGGAAGCCCGTAGTGATTTTGAAGCTCAAAGAGAGCAGCAAAGAAATATTTTAACCCGTTCGGACTGGTAAAGACAATCCAGTTGAACGATTCGAGATTTTTTAGCTGCAAAATGGCAAATTCGTCGAGTGGCAAAGGCCTGATTTCGATGGTGGGCATCAGCACCAGTGAAGCTGATTCTTCCGCCAGGAGGTTCTCCAGCTCGGCCGACTGACCCACCGGCCGGGTTGAAATAAATATTTTATTTTCGAGTAGCTTGCCCATACGGTTAGTTGCTAAAGGGATTTGCCGATTTGATTTTGTTCAAAATTTCAGTAGCACCCTTTTCCTCCATTTTTTTTGCCAGGCCAATTCCAACATTTTCTCCATCGTTCAGGTCTCCGGAAATGGTTTCACGGATATATTGTTTTCCATCAATGGAAGCAACAAATCCATGCAAGGTCAGTTTTCCATTTTCAATTTCAGAAAAACAACCCAGCGGAACCTGGCATCCACCCTGAAGTTTGGCCAGAAATGCCCTTTCAGCGACAATTGCTTCCCAGGTTTCGAAATGGTTGAGCTTTGCCATCAGTGTTTCTATTTCGGAATCACCAATCCGGGTTTCAATGGCAATCGCACCCTGGCTCACTGCCGGAAGAATTACTTCAGGATCAATAATTTCAGTGATGTACTTTTCAAGTCCAAGCCGCTGAAGACCGGCTGCAGCCATGATCATGGCATCGCAATAACCTTCTTCCATTTTCTTCAGCCGCGAATTCACATTCCCCCGGATATCTTTGATGATGATCTGATCATTTAATTTCAGGAGTCCGGCAATCCGGCGCAAACTGGAGGTGGCCACTACGTCACCTGATTTCAGCCTGGCAAGCGTTTTGCCGGTGACACTCACCAGCGCATCGCGAAATTCGCCACGTTCGAGAACGGCACCTAATTTTAAGCCTTCCGGAAGTGTGGTTGGCAGATCTTTCAGGCTGTGAACGGCCAGATCGACGCTGCCATCGATCAGGGCATTTTCAATTTCTTTGGTAAATAAACCTTTGTCGCCGATTTTTGAAAGCGCAACATCGAGAATTTTATCGCCTTTTGTTTTAATGATTTCCAGTTCGACCTGAAGTTCCGGGAAGATTTGCTGAAGTGTAGCCTTTACTTTCTCTGCCTGATAAAGTGCAAGTTGGCTGCCACGGGTGCCTATACGTATGGTTCTTTTCATTGAGTCCTAATCAAAGGCAAACCAAGTGGGTTTGCTGCAAAAAATTTCAGTCGAATTTAAATAAATCATTGATGATTTTTAACGAATCGATATTTTTTCCGTTATCCGTTAAATCTTTGAGGTTTTTGATCAATAAACGGGTGTACCGCTGGGTAAGATGTTTGGCGTAATCGTCTACAATTTCCTGCATTTCGGGAGTGACTATTTTCCGGTAAGTAGAAAGTTCCTCGGTATTGATGGCCTGAATATTGGTAGTAATTGTGTTGATTGCTGGACGAAGCGAGCGGCTGGCCAGCCATTCCGAGAAATCGGCAACCACTTCATCGAGGATCAGGTGAGCCATTTCGGCGCTTTCCTTCTTTTTTTCGGCGGTTTGTTTCACAATTTCCTGAAGATCGTCAACACCAAGCAGTTCAGCATTTTCCAATTCACCAACAGCACTTTCAATATTACGCGGAACCGACAGGTCGACATAAACCTGGTGGTGATTTGGCCGAACCTTCTGATTTAACCGAACCATTTCAGCGGTAATAATCGGATCAGCCGAAGCCGTTGCAATCATCACAATATCAAAACCATGCAAATACTTCTCAAATGTATCAAACGGTAATACGATTCCACCGTATTTGGTCGCAGTTTTTTCAGCAGTTTCCAGAGTGCGGTTCGAAACAGCGATTTGCTTGACTCCTTTTTTATAGATGTTTTGAAGAGCCAGATTTCCGGTTTCGCCGGCCCCGATAATGAGAACCGATTTGTCGCTCAATCCACCGAGAAGCGAGGAACACATTTCCACAGCAGCGCTACTTACCGAAGTGATCCCAAGTTTGATACCCGTTTCGCTGCGGACGCGTTTCCCGGCTTCAAAAGATTTCTGGAATAGACGCATCAGAATCGCATCGGTCAGCGCCAGTTCTGTACAAGTAACATAGGCATCCTTTACCTGCCCGATGATCTGGTCCTCACCTATAATCTGTGAATCTAAACCAGAACTGACTTCAAACAAATGACGAACCGTTGCTGCATTGGCCTTGTGGTAAAAATAATGCCAGCAGTGGTCGTTCACATCTTTGAATTTCTTAACTGCCTCATACACCAGCTCGAATGCAGTTTGATTGTCATGTTTATCCTGCGAAAAATAAATCTCCGTCCGGTTACATGTTGAAATGAGCACCAAATCAGCAATTTCAGTTTCCTGCTGAAGCAGTTCTGAAAATGGAACAAGGTCATCTTTTGAAAATGAAAACCGCTCGCGGATCTCCAACGGCGCTGTTTTATAACTAATTCCTATCACCCCTATCATAAACAAATCTTTATCAGGATTGCTTTTGAACAATTATGCACAATAAAAGTTTTCGACGCAGCTTTGCCCGAACAGACAAATTGCATCAACCTGAAATCAAAAAACTCTCAGGTTCTGGTTCTAGCAATAAAATGGAGGAGGACGGGAAAACTGGAAGCCGGAATATAGGAGCCCGTGAACTTTGTCGTTGGTAAGATGGTAAATGGCCGTTCCGGGATCGGGGAAAAATGGTGAAGTATTTTCTTCAGGAATTAAACTATTGGCCTGAATATTTATTTTTTCGGATTGTAATTGATAATAGTAAGTGGAAGGTTCAGCAGCTTTTTGTTTGACTTCCAAAGGAATTGTAACCGCTGAAACGACTTCAAATGAATCTTCGCCGGTGCTATTATTGAACAGACCCATGGCGAAGCCGAAGAAATAAAATGCGGCGAGCAACAGATAAGGCAATGGTGTCGATAATAGTCCGAGAAAAAACACAGTCGCAAATTTTAAGTTAAAAATTCAATCAGAATGCTTTGAAGGCAAAACGGAATCTGAATTCGCTTTGTTGTGTGGCAAAAGTAATTATTCTGTGACAATGATTCGGATGATAACGATTGATATTTGTCATCAGGATTTGGATAAAAAATATGCAGAAAATGGATAATGATTGTCATATCGCACCACAATTACAAAAATATTACAAAACGATTAAATAACGCCTTGGATATTACATTTTAATTAAAGAACGTACTTCGGAAATAATTCTTATTCGCATATTTGCACAGTGAATTTCAGATAGAATTTTCATTAAAACCAATGATATGGATTTTTCAGGTTTACTTAAGTATTTTATCCCCAAGGAAAAGAAATTTTACGTCATGTTCAATCAGGCAGCAGAGAATACCATTGAAGCCTCAGCCGCACTGGTAAAGCTTATCAATTCCTCTGAGTTGGAAGATCGCAGGGCAATTGGTCTTGCCATTAAAGCGATTGAGAAAAAAGGCGACGAATTTACCAATCAGATTTTTGATGTTTTAAACCGTTCTTTTATCACTCCATTCGATCGCGAAGATATTAACGAGCTAACTTCAACCATTGATGATGTTGTGGATTTGGTTTATAGTTTATCGACCAAGATAGAGATATACCGCTGTACTGTTTTCAGTACATTTATGAAAGAAATGGTTGCCCTGATTGCTGAAGGTTGCCAACTGATAAAGGTAGCCGTAGGTGGACTGGAAGATTTTAGACACTCAAGTAAAGTTTTAAAAACCTGTAAAGAACTGAACAAACTCGAAAGCCGTATCGATGAATATTACCACATGGCTATTTCAAGTCTTTTTGAAAATGAAAAGGACCCGATTGAACTGATTAAACAAAAGGAAATCCTTCTGAATATTGAGAAAATCGCGAATAAGATGGAAGATGTTTCCGATGTGGTGAAAACTATTTTGGTAAAATACGCCTGATTCTGGGTTTGTTTTTAGTTTTTAAACTCTTTATTTCTGGCTATGCTTACCATTCTCATTGTAATTATCGTTTTAGCATTTGTTTTTGATCTGATCAACGGATTTCACGATGCAGCCAATTCCATTGCAACGGTCGTTTCCACGAAAGTTCTGGCTCCGCTTCCAGCTGTACTCTGGGCTGCATTTTTCAATTTTCTGGCTTATTGGGTTTTCGATTTGAAAGTAGCCAACACGGTTGCCAAAACCGTTGATGGCAGTGTGATCAGCCTTCAGGTAATCCTGGCTGGGATCATTGCTGCTATTATCTGGAATTTGCTGACCTGGTATTTTGGAATCCCGTCATCCTCTTCGCACACCTTGATAGGTGGTTTTGCCGGGGCTGCGGTGGCGCATACCGGAAGCTTTACTGTTATAAATCAGGGAGTAATCTTTAAAACCATCGGATTTATTTTTCTGGCACCCATCATCGGGATGTTAATCTCCTACCTCATCACGCTTATTATCCTGTGGATCTGCCGAAGGGTCAATCCGCACCACGCCAACAAATGGTTTAAACGGCTTCAGTTGGTATCCTCCGGAGCTTTTAGTTTAGGTCATGGCGGAAGTGATTCACAAAAAGTGGTTGGGATAATCAGTGCAGCCATGTTGGTTTACATCGCTAAATTGAATGCCAGCGTTCAAGTTCCTGATTGGGTCCATGTCACACAGACCGTAGATGCTTTAGGAAAGAATCATCTGCATGTCCCTGCATGGATTCCAATTTCATGCTATACTGCCATTTCTGTTGGGACAATGATGGGTGGCTGGCGAATTGTAAAAACGATGGGAACAAAAATAACTAAAGTGACTCCGGTGGAAGGAGTTGCTGCCGAAACAGCCGGTGCAATAACCTTATTTGCTGTTTCTCAGGGATTGGGCATACCGGTTAGTACCACGCACACCATCGCCGGTTCGATCATGGGAGTTGGAATGACCAAAAGACTTTCAGCTGTTCGATGGGGAGTTGCTACTAACCTACTGGTTGCATGGATTCTTACAATTCCGGTAAGTATGGTAATCGCCGGATTAGTTTATCTGGCAATGAATGCAATGGGAATATAAAATCCCTGTAAAGAAAGAAAAAGCATGTCGGAAGTGATCCGGCATGCTTTTTCTTTTTTTATCAAATACATAGTTTTAGGATTTCAGGTTGAAGTATTCGTAAATATGATTGGCAGGCTTCAGATTCATCCATGCTTCCCGGTTAGTATCAAAATCCTCATAGGTAAATGATTTGACTTCTTCCAGGGAAAAATTCAGGCTATTTTCCGATTTGCCCTTGGTAACGATTCCCAGCCCCTGGTCGCAATCGAGGACCATCACACGGAGATCCTTCCTGAAGTTGCGCAAATGTAATATCGTTCTCCAGACATCGCCGTTCCATTGGTAAGCTCTGCCACTGGCCTTCCAGACGTCATACGAACTTGAGCTTTCTTTATTTTTCGGATTACAGTCGTGCAAAATAATAATCCCGTCATCCGTCAGAAAATTCAGCAGGTTTTCCACGTCGCGCAAAGCATAGTCATATTCGTGCATCCCATCGATCAGCGCGATTTCCACCTTTTGTTCAGCATACAGAATCGGTGCATCCTGAGCAAAAAAATCGTCGCTGGTTTTCGAATAATATTTATTAAAGATATTGCCCGGGTTGACCATTGATTTACCAATTTTTCGAAAAGTATTAAATTGAAAATCAGGATCAACAGCAACCTTTGAAGCGCCCTTCACCCTGAAAAATGCGTGCCCTCTGAAAACCCCGATTTCCAAATAGTTTTTCAGGCCCTTTTGTTTCATCAATGTCCGGATCAATTTTATTCTGTCCATAGTATTAGTTCGTTGGTTGTTTTTTAGATAAATTACAAATGGTTTGTCACGATTCAAAGGTATGAATTAATAAATCTGACCTCAAATCTGATCAGTCTGTCAAAAAAAGATTACTGTCTCCATAACTGAGGAAACGGTAATCATGACTGAGCGCATAATTATAAATTCTTCGCCATTCTTCGCCCAGAAAGGCTGAAATAAGCAAAAGCAAGGTGCTCTGCGGCTGATGGAAATTGGTAATCATTCCATCCACAATCCTGAACTGATACCCCGGGGCGATTATTATTTGGGTTGAAGCAGAAAAATAGCTTACCTGGTGGCGGTCGAGAAAAACTATGAGCGACTGAATTGAATCGTGAACCGATACCTGACTTTCAGATTCCAGATAGGCTTCCCATTGCGAAACTTTCAGCTCACCATATTCCATCTCAGGATTTTGATAAACCTGAACCCCCAGCCAGTATATGCTTTCCAGCGTTCTTACAGAAGTGGTTCCAACTGCAATTTTCTTTCCGGAATGACGAATCAATTTCAAAAGGAAATCGTGGCTAACTGAGAAATGTTCAGAATGCATCTCATGGCCCGATATGGTCTCGCTCTTTACCGGCTGGAAAGTTCCGGCACCCACATGGAGAGTCAATTCAGCCAGTTGATGACCTTCACTTTCCAAATGATGAATGACTTTTTCGGTGAAGTGCAACCCCGCTGTTGGTGCGGCAACCGAGCCCTTTATTTTTGAATAGACCGTTTGATACCTCTCCAGATCGCTCGTTTCAGTTTCACGGTTCAAATAAGGGGGAATCGGCAAAATACCGGCATTTTCAATGATCCGCGCAAACTCAAATTCATCATTGTTCCAGCTAAATTGGATCAGGCTTTTGTCTTTTTTTGGTTCAATTTGTTCGGCAAAAAGCTCAATTTCAGCGCCATCAATCGTGAGTGTTTTTTTCAGTGGTTCGCCTTTCCACTTTTTCTGGTTCCCAATCATGCACTTCCAGATGCACGATTTTGTGCTTTGAAAGGACATCTGGTAATCGGATGGATCATACGGATCGAGGCAGAAGATCTCGATTTTAGCCCCGGTTTCTTTCTGAAAGTGAAGCCTGGCGCGGATAACCCTGGTATTATTAAATACCAGCAAACTCCCGACCGGCAAATGTTCCGGCAGATTCCGGAATTGGGAATCCTGAATCCGGCCATTCTTCCAAACCAGCAGTTTGGATTGATCGCGTTCAACCAGTGGATATTTGGCTATTTTTTCGTCCGGCAATTCATAGGCAAAATCGCCGATTGAAATGTTCGCAACCTGTTTTACTAATCTGTTATCGTTTTCCATAAGTTTCTCCCGGCCAAAAATAACAAAAACTTGTGTCTTGTATCTTTTGTAGTAGTTTTGTGCAAAATATTTCGAAATGATTAAAGCGGGTGATAAAGTTCGGTTTTTGAATGCAGTGGGAGGCGGAGTGGTCAAATCGGTCATCAACAAGACGATGGTGAGTGTAGAAGATTCCGACGGATTTGAAGTGCCCACGCAGATCAGCCAATTGGTGGTGGTCGACGAATCGGCTTCGATGAATCCTGAAAAACGGTCGGCTGCGCTCCGGGCTTCTGCCAAACCGGAAGAAATTCCGGCAGTGAAAGAACTGCCAAAAGCTGAGCCCAAATATGTGGCCGGAAAGGATTCGCCATCCTGCTTTCTGATATTTGTTCCTCAGGATGAAGCCAATCCGGTGGAAGGTGAACTGAAGGTATATCTGATCAACGACAGCAACAATTTTTTGCTTTTCAATTACAGCCACCTGAAAAACAAAGCTTACCGCAGCATTGAATCCGGGAAAATGAACCCAAACAGTAAACGATATCTGGAAAGTTTCAGTCGTTTCGACCTGAACGATCTGCCTGAATTTCAGTTGCAATTGTTATTTTTCAGGGAAGAATCCCCGAAATTGGAACCTCCGGTGGTAAAAAACCTGAAGTTGAATCCAATGAAGTTTTACCGGTTGGCAAGTTATGAAAAGACAAAATATTTTTCACAACAGGTGATCCTTCTTTCCTTGCTTGGTCCGGATATGGAAGCAGAAATTTCGAAACTTACCGAACCTGAACTGACCCAGATTGTTTTGGGAAAAGAGGAACGGAAAGAAGTGGTTAAACGGACCGTTTCGCCCGATCTGTTGGAAATTGACCTGCACCTCCACGAATTGCTTGAAGATTCGCGTGGATTAACCAATCATGAAATGCTGGAAGTTCAACTCGGACGTTTTCGAAACGAGCTGGATACCGCCATTGAAAATGGCACCCGACGGATTGTTTTTATTCACGGTATCGGCAACGGAACATTGAAACAAGAGCTACGTAAGGAGCTGACAACCAAATACAAAAAATACTATTTTCAGGATGCCAGCTTTAAAGAATATGGCTATGGCGCCACCATGGTGATTCTGAAGAACGCATAATTTGAACTGCGGGTTTCGGGATGCGAGTTACGAGTTAACCCACAACCCGCATCTCGCATCTCGTAACCCGAAACATTTTGAAGCTATGATCAATCGCGAACTACTCGAAAAATACAATCATCCGGTTCCACGGTATACCAGTTATCCGCCGGCCAATTTTTTTACTGAAGAATTCAGTCCGGCAGATTACCTGAAAGCCATCGACGACTCAAACCAGTGGAAGCCTGAAAATATTTCCATCTACATTCACATTCCGTTCTGCCTGAAAATGTGCTATTTCTGTGGATGCAATTCGTATGCTCTCCGAAAAGAAGAGGTCGTGAAAGCTTACCACAAAGCACTGATTCAGGAAATCAAAATGGTGACTTCGAGGCTGGATAAAAGCCGGAAAGTGTCTCAGATTCATTACGGCGGAGGAACACCAAATGCTATTCCTGTGGAATATCTTCAGGAAATCAACGAATTGCTGTTTTCTACCTTTCAGTTTATTCCCGAACCCGAAATCGCGATCGAAGTCAATCCTGCCTACCTCACCTACGAGCAAATGACTGGTCTGAAAAAAGCCGGATTCAACCGGTTCAGCCTCGGAATTCAGGATTTTAACGACGAGGTTTTGGATGCAGTCAACCGTGAAAAATCAGCACTTCCGGTAGCAGAAATCATGGCGTTCCTGAAAAAGGATTCGCCAAATATGGCCGTAAACCTGGACTTTATTTATGGTTTGCCAAAACAAACCGCAGCTAATTTCTCGGATACCATCCGGAAGGCCATCGAACTAAAACCCGACCGGCTGGTCACTTTTTCGTATGCGCATGTCCCATGGGTCAGCAAAATTCAGAAGAAACTGGAGAAAGAAGGACTTCCGGCACCCGACGAAAAAATCAAAATGTTTGAAGCCGCATTTTTGCTGATGACCCAAAATGGCTACGAAGCCATTGGAATGGATCACTATGCTAATGAAAACGACGAACTCACCGTGGCCCGGCGCAACAAACAGCTTCACCGCAACTTCCAGGGATATTGCACCCGCCGCACCACCGGGCAGGTTTATGCGTTCGGCGTAACCGGAATCAGCCAGATGGAAGGTGTTTATGCACAAAACACCAAGTCGATTGACGAATACATCGCGAAAATCAATCTGGGAGAACTGACTACTATTAAAGGATATACCCTGACCAAACAGCAGGTGGTTGTCCGCGAAGTAATTACCGAACTGATGTGCAACGAACAAATCGTTTGGAGCCATCTGGGCGAAATCCTTGGAATGACTTCCGAAGAAGTGAAAAAACAGACCGTTTATAACAATGAACTGCTTCAACAATTTGAGACCGACGGGCTGATCACTCTTTCCGGAGAAAAAATACAAATTACGCCGGATGGCCAGCTGTTTATCCGAAATGTGGCCGCTTCGTTCGATCCGCTTATCCAGGCCGGACAAACCAACTTTTCAAAACCAGTATAACCATGGCCGAACTGATCAAAACTGAGGTTGTAATTGTCGGTGCCGGACTGACCGGACTGACGATGGGTTTCTACCTGAAAAAAGCCGGAATTGATTTCCGGATCGTCGAAAAATCGGCCAAAACCGGTGGAGTGATTCAAACCATCAGCGAAAAAGGTTTTGTTTACGAAACCGGCCCGAACACCGGAGTGGTTTCATATCCCGAAATGGCTGAATTGTTTGAGGATCTGGCCGGAAGATGCGAACTTGAAATAGCCGATCCAAGCGCAAAACGACGGCTGATCTGGAAAAACAATCAATGGCATGCCCTGCCATCCGGGCTTTGGTCGGCCATCAACACGCCGCTTTTCAGTTGGGGTGATAAATTCAGGATATTGGGCGAACCCTGGCGTAAAAAAGGAACCAACCCTGACGAAAAACTTTCTGAACTGGTCATACGCCGCATGGGACGGAGCTTTCTGGATTATGCCGTCGATCCGTTTATCTCCGGAATTTATGCCGGCGATCCTGCAAAACTGGTTACCAAATATGCCATGCCCAAACTTTACAATCTGGAACAGGAATATGGCAGCTTCGTGAAAGGAGCTATGAAAAAGGCTAAACTTCCAAAATCAGATCGCGACAAAAAAGCTTCGCGCGAGGTATTCTCAGCCAAAGGCGGACTGGGGAGCTTGATTGAGGCATTGACTGAGGCCATCGGACCGGAACATTTCATCCTTTCGGCAGACAGTACAATGGTAAAAACCAACCCTGACGGATTTCAACTTCAGATTACAACCCCGGAACATTTTTACACGCTGGAAACAACCCATATGGTCACTACTTGTGGCGGATATGCGCTGCCTGGTTTATTGCCATTCCTGAAGGAGGAAGAAGCGGCTCCGTTCAACGATTTGAAATATGCCGCAGTTACCCAGGTTTTACTTGGGTTTAACAAGTGGAAAGGCATATCGCTGAAAGCCTTTGGAGGTTTGGTTCCCGGAAAGGAAAACAAAAACATCCTGGGCGTGCTGTTTACCTCGTCGTTCTTTGAAGGCCGGGCCCCAAAAGACGGAGCTTTGCTCTCGGTTTTTATGGGAGGCACCAAACGCCCGGACATTGCCAAAATGGATAATGACCAGATTGAAGCGCTTTTCAACAAGGATCTTCCACGCATGATGAGCAGCCGAAGGCTGAATCCTGATATAATCCGGATCCATCGATATCCACACGCGATTCCTCAATACACCGAAACAACCGGGAAAAGATATGAGATGATCCGCCAGCTTCAGGAGAAATATCCCGGGCTGATTTTAGCCGGAAACATCCGCGACGGCATCGGAATGGCCGACCGGGTAAAACAGGGACGCAGCATAGCCGAAGAGTTGATTAGGAAAATTCACAGTCATTAATAGTCATTAAATTTCACCTTCGGAAAACCCAATGGCGCAAAGCAAATGACAACTGAATGACACAAAGTGAATGACAATTTTAACCAAAACACAACAATTGTGACAGTATCAAAAACCGCCGCCATTTACAAAAGCATACAAAAAACCATTTGCCAGACTTTGGAAGAAGCCGATGGAACAGGAAAATTCAGCCAGGATGCCTGGACAAAAGAGATTGGCTCAGGTCTGACCTGTGTGATGCAAAACGGTTCGGTTATTGAAAAAGCCGGCGTGAATTTTTCGCATGTCAGTGGTAGTTACAATGATAACATGGCCAAACTTCTTGGCGAAAAAGCAAACTCATTTTCAGCCACCGGTGTTTCGTCCATTCTTCATTCCGGAAACCCATTTGTGCCAACGATACACATGAATGTGCGGCATTTCAGTCTGGATAACGGTTCTTCCTGGTTTGGCGGCGGAATCGATCTGACTCCTACCTACATCAATCCTGAAGAAGCTCGCCGATTTCACCAAACGCTGAAAGACATCTGCGACAAATACGACACTTCGCTTTACCCCGCATGGAAAAACTGGGCCGACGATTATTTTTACCTTCCTCATCGTCATGAAACCCGCGGTATTGGTGGAATCTTCTTCGACCGCATTGCCGTTAACAACGATTCGGACTACGAAAAAATGCTCAGCCTGACTTCCGATCTGGCCAACGCCTATCCGGTAATTTACGCCGAGTTAATGAAAAATAACGGTCACCGCTCGTTTACAGAAGCCGAAAAACACTGGCAAAAAATCCGCCGTGGTCGGTACGTAGAGTTTAACCTGATATACGACCGCGGCACCAAATTCGGCTTGGAATCGGATGGAAATATTGAATCTATTTTGGTCAGTTTACCTGCCGAAGTGGAATGGGTTTACCGCCATCAACCAGCTACGGAAAGCGCCGAAGCAAAGACGTTGGAGTTATTAAAAAAGGGGATTGATTGGGTGAAATATAAAAATTAAAGCGCCGAATATTAGTTAATAAAAATGTCAGGCCCTGTACCAAAACCATTTTTTTCTCCATCCATTACCAGCAAATCGGCCAATATCATTTTGAAATTGTACCGATGATTTTGCAATAGCCTCTCTTCTTTTTTTTTGACTTCACCACAAAACAATACTATATTTGCCTTTGATAAACAAAAAAACAAAACATAGAATAAACCGGGAATAGAAATACAACTGAATTCTAAAATATTAACATAGCATTTTGCTATTGTTCGCGATGCCGAAACCTGAGAAACTTCAATAAGCGAACACAAGAATAGATTCAATAAGCGAATGCTCGCGCCAAACGGCGTGGGCTTTTGGCTTATCATTCTTGTGTACCCTTCTCAGGGGGTCGGCATCGGGTAAGGCGGAGTCCACGCTTTTTTTGTGGATTTCTTCTAACCGGAATCATAGCAGGAAAAAACCAAAACCTACTATGAACTATTCCAGTCCTTTCAGCATCCTTTCGCCCCACGAACGCTGGGCGCCCTCGAAAAGCCAGATGGATGCTTTTCAGAATGTGTACGAAAAATTGTTGCCTCCTCTGGTCTATAAAATCAGGCTGGCAGTCGCCAAATGGCGGGAAGAGGACTACCGGGGAGCCTCGGCAACGACCAAATCGTTGTTGAATTTCTGGTTTAACCAGGAACATCTGCTGAAACAAACCCCATTCAGTTTTTTCTTTTCGCAGCGCGAAGCCATCGAATCCATTATTTATCTCTTCGAAATTGCCTGTGCACACGACAAGTACGAACTGATGCGTTTCGATTCGTCACAGCGAATCAGTACCGGAATGTTTGAAGAAAACTGGGTGCGCTATGTGGTGAAAATGGCCACCGGAGCGGGAAAAACAAAGGTGATGGGGCTGACGCTTGTGTGGTCGTATTTCCACAAACTTTATGAACCCAACAGCCCGCTTTCGAAGAATTTTCTTGTAATTGCCCCGAACATCATCGTCCTGAACCGCTTGAAGAAAGATTTTGAAGGGTTGAAAATGTTCGTTGAAGAGCCTTTCATTCCTGAAAACGGCAACGACGACAAGGATTGGAAAAACGATTTTCAAGTTACGCTCCATTTGCAGGACGACCTGAAACAGATTACAGAAAACGGGAATATCTTTCTCACCAATATTCACCGCGTATTTTTTAACGAAGAACCCGAACAAAGTTTTGAAACCACTTTTCTGGGCGTAAAACCCAAGCCCGACGCTGACACCTCAAAAGGTTTAGACCTTGGGAAAGTGCTGCGCAGCGATAAAATCAAAGATTTGGTCATTCTAAACGACGAAGCCCACCATATCCACGATTCATCGCTGGCGTGGTACAAAAACATTGAAGACATCAGCAACAAACTAAAACTGAAAAACGGGAAGGGAATCAGCCTGCAAGCCGATTTTTCGGCGACGCCAAAGCACAACAAAGGGGCAATTTTCGTGCAAACCATCTGCGATTATCCGTTGGTGGAAGCCATCAAACAAAATGTAGTGAAATCGCCTGTATTGCCCGACGAGGCTTCAAGACAGAAGATTGCTGAAAAGAACTCTTCCGATTTTGTTGAGCGTTACAAAGACTTCATGCACCTGGGTTATCTGGAGTGGGAACAGCAATATGAGGAATTGAAAAACCACAAAACCCCCATCCTTTTCATTATGACCATGAGTACCAAAGAAGCTGACCAGGCAGCTTCTTTTCTGGAAACCAATTATCCGTTAATGAAAAATGCGGTGCTGACCATTCACACCAACAATTCGGGTGAAATCAAAGAAACGGCATCCGGAAAAAAGGATAAAGAGGAACTGGAAAAATTACGCAAAGCAGCCGACGAAATCGACAAAGACCATTCGCCTTACAAAGCCGTGGTTTCGGTGCTGATGTTGCGCGAGGGCTGGGACGTACGCAACGTAACCACCATTGTCGGGTTACGGCCATTCGGCGCCGACTCGAAAATCCTGCCCGAACAAACCATTGGGCGTGGGTTGCGCAAAATGTTTCCACTCAACCAACCCGAGCAATTGGTGGTGGTGGGTACCCCGGCTTTTTTGGAATTTGTTGAAAGCCTGAAAACGGAAGGGGTTGAATTTCAATACAGCCCAATGGGCAAAGGAAGCAAAGGAAAATCGCCGGTAATTGTGGAAGTGGATAAAGAAAACCCAAACAAAGATTTGGATGCGCTCGATATTCCTATTCCACAGATGAGCCCGAGGATTTACCGTGAATTTAAAAACCTCGAACTGATTGATGTTGGCCAGTTCAATAACGAAAAAGTCCCATTCAGACAATTCTCCGGCGAAGAATTAAAGGAAATTATCTTTACCGATATCGACGGCGACTTTTCGCACAAAACCATTTTTAAGGATGCCGTTCCCGATTACCGGAATGTTATCGGATTTTTTACTTCGGTTATTTTGAAAGACAGCCGGTTGGTAAGCGGGTTCAATATCCTTTACCCGAAAGTGGAAAGTTTCATCAAGTACCAGCTATTTACATCGGGTACAGTAGAGACACCGCATGCGGTGTCTCAATCGCATACGGTGTCTTTATCCGACCCGCAAACCATGCGGAACCTGTCGGAATTGCAACCCAAGGAAATCCTGAAAACCACGTTTAAAAAGGCCATCGACGATTTGACCGTGACCGACCGGGGAACTGCCGAAGTTAAAAACTACATTTCGCTGAAACTCACCAAACCAAAGGTTGCCGAAAATCAGGCTTTCCTTGTTCCAAAGAAATCAGTATTCAATAAAATTATTGGCGACAATCCGTTCGAACTGGAGATGGCTTCTTACCTCGAAACCCGATTCGACGATGTGGTTTCTTATGCCAAAAACACCATGGGCGAAGGCGGTATCAACTTCAAAATAGAATACCAGGCAGAAGATGGGAACATCAGGGAATACTATCCTGATTTTTTCGTGAAAACCGCTCCGAAAACCTTTTTCATTCTCGAAACCAAAGGCCGTGAAGATTTAGACGATGTGCGGAAAATCAAACGCCTCGTCACCTGGTGCAACGACATTAACCATGCTCAAAACGACTACACCTACACGCCGGTGTATGTAAAACAGGAGAAATGGGTGGATGTGAAATACCAGATCAAGTCATTCGAAGAGCTTGTGAAAATATCTGAAACTGAACTTTCGAAAATAATTCAATGAATCAGGTATTTAGCAAATATTGTCAGATGCCGGAGGCATCGAATGTTTATAGAAAGTTTGATGTGGATATGGGTTCGACCCCTTCGGGGGTCGCATGTCCTTACCTTGAATACCTTCTATAAACATACAAACCCGCTGGGTTTATAAAATGAATTCTGAATAAAGTAAATACCTGATTATAATATAAATCAACAACGATGACAGACCACGAAAAATCTCAAATTATAGAACTGATCAAAGCCGGGCAAAAACTGCCCAAGGAATACATTTACAAACTGTTTGCCGACGACGAAGATGTTTTCCTTTTCTGGAACGGGCGCCGCGAGGAAGTAACCAACATTGCGTTGCCTTTCCACAGCATCGAGCACATTGACGAACCCCGGAAGGAAGCCAAAAAGGAGGGCGATATGTTCACCATGTTCGACACCCGTGGCCGCCAGTTGAAAGGCTGGACAAACAAACTCATCTGGGGCGACAACAAACTTATCCTCTCCAGTCTGGCCAACGGCCCGTTGCGCGAAGAAATTGAGAAACAGGGCGGACTGAAACTCATTTACATTGACCCGCCCTTTGCAGTAGGAGCCGACTTTGGTTTTAATATTGAAATCCCTTCGGCCAAAGGCTCTGGGACCGAATCGGTTGAAAAAAAGCAAAGCATTATCGAAGAAATTGCCTATCGTGATACCTGGGGCAAAGGGATTTCAAGCTATCTCACCATGATGTATGAACGGTTAAAATTGATGCACAATTTGTTGTCAAATGATGGAAGTATTTATGTGCATTGTGACCAAAGAGTAAGCTCATATATCAGACTCATGTTAGATGATTTATTTAGTATCAACAATTTTAAGAACCAAATTACTTGGCAAAGAACAGACCCTCATAATAACGTCAAAAATAAATTTGGGACTGTATCTGATACTATTTTCTATTATTCAAAATCAGCCAACTACGCTCTAAACCACGATGCTGTAAGATGTCAATTATCCGAAAGTGCCTTGTTTGAATATTCCTTAATGCTTTTGGAAGACGGGACAGTAGTTAATTATGACTCAAAAAAAATTGGAAGAAGATTTAAGTTGAATGATGCGACGGTTCCTACGGTAAACACAAAAAAACAATTTATATGGCGTGGTGCAAAACCTTCTAAAAGTAGGTCTTGGTTAGATAGTATGGAAGATATGGAAGAAGGTTTAAAGACTTTTAAATACTATTTGAGAGACCCAAATAAAGGAGCTGCAAGATGCAATGTTTCATTTCTTGATGAAAATTTAGGTCAAATTCTTCAAGATATTTGGCAAGATTGCGGGACTATGAAAGGTGGTGGAGAATATGCAACCCAAAAACCCGAAGCGTTATTGGAACGCATCATCAAAGCCAGCAGCAACGAAGGCGATTTAATTGCCGATTTCTTTTGTGGTAGTGGCACTACGGCAGCCGTTGCCGAGAAGCTGGGAAGGAAATGGATTACCACCGATTTAGGAAGGTTCAGCATACACACCACCCGCAAACGGTTAATAGGCGTACAACGCGAATTGCAGGCCAATGGCAATTATTTCAGGGCTTTCGAAATCCTCAACCTTGGCAAATACGAACGCCAGTTTTTTATGGAGAGCCTCCCCCAAACCCCTGCCCGACAGGCAGGCGGGCCCTCCGAAGGCGGGGGCTTAACACCCAAAGAAGATTTGTATCTGAATTTAATCCTCGAAGCCTACAAGGCAAAGCGGCTCTCCCTCGTTGGGGGAGCCGGTGGGGGCTTTTTACACGGGAGCAAGGCAGGGCGTTTTGTTCATGTTGGTCCATTGGATGTTCCGGTTACCCAAAGCCGTCTGCTCGATATTTTTGAAGAGTGCCGCCGCCACCTTTACACGCAGGTCGATGTGCTGGGTTTTGAGTTTGAGATGGGTTTAACGCCGCAATTCATTCAGGAATTAAAAGAAAAGGGGGTCTCCATTACCTTGAAATACATTCCCAAAGATGTATTCGACAAACGGGCAGTCGAAAAAGGTCAGGCCAAATTCTTCGATGTGGCTTACCTCGATGCTACCGTCAAAACAAAAGGTAAAAGTATAACTGTTGAATTAACCGACTTTGTAACCCACTATTCGCAGGACGATATTGAAGAAATTCAGGAAAGTATGCGCAAAGGTTCAAAGGTGATAATTGAAGATGGTCAAATCCTAAAGCTGGAAAAAACAGAGTTGGGTATTATTTCAAAAACCGTCCTTACCGAAAACTGGTTCGATTGGATTGATTATTGGGCCATCGACTTCGACTATGAATCGAAAAAGGAAATTGTAAAAATGTCTGAATCAGGATTGCAAAGATTAAAGGATCAGCAGGATTTGAAAGAGGAATCAGGTCAATCATTAAATCCTGAAAATCAGGGTTCAGACGAATTTTGGACCGGCAATTACATTTTCGAGAACGAATGGCAAAGCTTCCGGACCAAAAAGAACCCAACCCTTGAGTTCACAAGTATTGCTTACGAATACAAGCAATCCGGCAAATACAAAATAATGGTCAAAGTGGTTGACATTTTAGGTATCGACACCAGCAAAATCATTGAGGTGGTGGTATAGTTGTCCTAGTGAGCGGTTGACTTCGAGTCACCCGCTCACTGGTACACCATCCTGATCCGGAGAACTCTTTTGGTATTTGGTGTGATTTTCACCCGGTCATCCAAACGTTTTCCGACAATCCATATCAGATGATTACCGCTGGCCAGAATCCAGGCATTTTCTTTCTCCGGGATGGAGTATTTTTCGTCGATAAAAAAATCACTCAATTTTTTCAGGCCGGTCATACCCAACGGTTGAAAATATTCACCTTCCTGCCAGTGGCGTAAAATCAACGGAAAAACAAGCCTGTCCAGATCGAGATCAACTATATTCGGATTTGTGGAGAAACGGAAACCGGTTTTCATTCCGATTATTTCGAACGAAAGATGGATCGGGATGCTTATTTTTTGACAAGCCTCGTCGATGTAAAATATCTTCTCTGACCTTGGTTGATAAGGCGAAATGAGCAGGTATTCCCGGTCCTTCACCATCCGGTATTCTTCCGCGAAAAATTTCCGTCCTGATTCCCTGGTTAACGATTCAATGATATCGTCAATCTGTTCCGCCTGAAAACCAAATTCACGGATGAGCTCAAAAAGAATGGTCCGCAGCGGATTCAGGTTTAGAAGTTTATCAATGTGAATCATCACTCCCTGATCATCTTCTGAATAAACCAAAGCTTTGATTTCGCTTATTCGCTGTTGGAAGAGTTGAGCCGTTTCGTGCAGGTTATCAATGGTTTTCATCGCATTTTTCCTGAAAGCCGGATTTACCTGTTCAAGCAAAGGCAGTATTTCGTGACGAATCAGGTTTCGTTTGTAAATGGTCTCCAGGTTACTCGAATCGGTTCGGAATTCAATTTTGAATTTTTTGCAGTAATCCAGAATTTGAGTTCGGTTGGTAAAAAGCATTGGTCGGATTATTCGTCCAGTTTTGGGTTGAATTCCGCTCAAACCCTTGATACCGCTGCCCCGCGAAAGATTAATCATGAAAGTTTCGATCACATCATCCTGATGATGAGCGGTAGCCAGAAAATCAAATGGATGTTGATCGAGCAATTCGTCGAACCACTCGTACCGAAGGTCACGGGCTGCCATTTCAATCGAAATTCGTTCCAGACCGGCAAATTCTTCTGTATTGAAGTGTTTGTGAAAAAAAAGCAGATTGTGCTGATCGCAATAATCGGCAACAAACTGTTCGTCCCCATCCGATTCACTTCCACGCAAACCAAAATTACAGTGAGCAACAGCAACTGGAAACCCTGCATTGGCAAATAAATGCAACATCACCATCGAGTCGGCCCCGCCACTCACCGCCAGCAAGATGCGCTGCGACGAATGAAACAGCTTTTCGTTGTGAATGTATTTCAGAAATTGCTCGACCATCACGGAGTTCCAGGTTGCAGCCCCCTCCAAACCTCCCCCAAAGGGTGAGGCTTTAAGTAGTGCATATTCGTAATATTTCCTTTTTATTGCAAAGTATCTATAACCTTGCGGTTTTAAGCCCTCCCTTCCGGGGAGGGTTTGGGAGGGGCTTTCTTTCTTTTTTTGCTACCAGTTCCGCAATCCGCACAATCACCTCAACTGCTATTTGCATCGACTGCACCGGAACAAATTCGTACGGACCGTGAAAATTGTGCCCTCCGGCGAAGATATTGGGGCAAGGCAGGCCTTCCCATGAAAGCCGTGCGCCATCGGTTCCGCCACGAATTGCTTTTATTTTGGGGGTAACGCCAACGTCTTTCATAGCCTGTTCAGCCAAATCGACAATGTATTTCACGGGCTCAACTTTTTGTTTCATGTTGTAATACTGATCATGCAGGTCAAGCGAAACTGTTCCAGGCCCATATTTCAGATTGACCAATCCACAAATTTCTTTCATCAGGTTTTTTCGGGTCTCAAATTTAGTCTGATCGTGGTCGCGGATAATGTATTCAAGTTTGGTCAGTGTAACATCGCCTTCGAACGAGGTCAGGTGGAAAAAACCTTCGTATCCTTCGGTGTGTTCGGGTCGCTGTTCGGGTGGAAGCAACTGAATGATCTGGGTGGCTACCAACATCGAATTAATCATTTGGTTCTTGGCCGATCCGGGATGAACACTCCGGCCTTTCACCGTTATTTTGGCGCCGGCTGCATTGAAATTTTCATATTCCAGTTCACCGATTTCACCACCGTCGAGGGTAAAAGCAAAGTCAGCACCAAACTTTTCAACGTTAAAATAATCGGTTCCCCGTCCTATTTCTTCATCCGGAGTAAAGCAAATCCTGACTTTTCCGTGTTTGATTTCAGGATGGCCGATCAAATATTCCATGGCTGTGACAATCTCGGCAATTCCGGCCTTATCGTCGGCTCCCAGCAAGGTTTTCCCATCCGTTGTAATTAAATCCTGTCCCACATATTTCATTAATTCAGGAAATTCGGCTGGTTTTAAAATGATCTCCTGCTCTAAATTCAGGACCAAATCCTGACCCTGATAATTCTTCACCATCTGTGGATTCACATTTTCACCTGAATAGTCAGGACTGGTATCCATATGCGATACAAAACCAATCACCGGCACCGAATTGTCAAGGTTTGAGGGCAGAGTTGCTGTCACATATCCAAATTCGTCGCGGGTAACTTCGGTTAAGCCAATTTCAAGCAATTCACCGGCTAACTGATCAGCAAAAACCAATTGCCGGCTGGTACTCGGAAAAGTTTCACTTTCAGGGTTGGAAGTGGTAAAAATCGTGATATATCTTAAAAATCTATTTTGAACTTGCTCCATCTTGCTGTTTGAAATGAATGGTCTGCATTCATCATTAATAATTCTCTTAAACGTCATCTGAATTAAACTTGAAACCGAGGCGTTTACCGGTCTGAATCCGGGAATGGTTGATTTCAGACTGCATTTGCTGTACATTAGCAATCTTGACCTGATCGTATGGCGGAACCAGCAAATCAAAATCGATGGCGTATTGGATGGTTGTTTCAATGATATCCTTCAGGTATTCCTTGGTCAGTTCATCACTCCCGAAATCTTTAACCAGCTCGCTGGATTGTCGCTTCCCTTCAACAAAAAAATGACCTTCGTGGTTCACAAAGATGCGGGCAACCAGATAACCCAGATCATCCAACCGGTTGTATTTGAACGAATCGGCCAGAAAGTTATAAATATTGAAAACTCCACAATAAGAATTCAATGGATTGGCTTTTATGTAATCCAATTTCCAGATCGGATGTTCGCGGTTGAAAACGAATACATTGGAGTGCATGCTGAAAATAAGGATATCGCCACCAATCTTGAATTCAGCCTCAAAAAGTCCTTTTTCCTGAAAGACCGGAAGCACCTCTTCAGCAACTTTATCTTTTAGCTGATCGCGGTAATCTTCGGACAGTTCCTTCAGAACTTCTTTCAACAAGATAAAAGAGCTCATGGTTTTCCGGTAAACTTCCTGCTTCAGGTTGGTCTTTAGGATCATACCATCCAATTGATTCGGACTATCCTTTTTTGTATTCATTTCCTTTGGTCTAAATATGCTATAAAAATAAGAAAAGCAGCCAAACCTGACTGCTTTTCTACGATTTGATTTTTAACTTTTAGTAGGATAAAGCGAATAAAACTCTCCCTTTCGATGGGTTTCCCGAATAGACGCATTTTCCTTCTTCCGGAATCTGGTCGAACGGGATGCAACGGATGGTCGCTTTGGTTTCGTCTTTGATTTTTTGCTCGGTTTCAGAAGTTCCGTCCCAATGGGCTGAAATAAATCCGCCTTTGTTCTGAAGTACGTCTTTGAACTCTTCGTAAGTCTCAACCGGAGTGGTCATTTCCTTCCGAAAGGCAAATGCCTTGTTATAAATATTTTCCTGAATATCATTGAGCAATTTCTGAACAAACAATTCAATCCCTTCCATCGAAACGACTTGCTTTTCAAGCGTATCGCGGCGGGCAACTTCTACTGTGCCATTTTCAAGGTCACGTGGCCCGATGGCAATTCGCACCGGAACACCTTTCAATTCGTATTCGGCAAATTTCCATCCCGGTTTTTTATTGTCGTTGTTGTCATATTTCACCGAAATGCCCAGTGATTTGAGTTTAGAAACTATACTTTCCACTTTTTCGGAAATAGCCAACAACTGCTCTTCCTGTTTATAAATTGGAACTATTACCACCTGAAATGGTGCCAGTTTGGGAGGAAGTACCAGCCCATTATCGTCGGAATGTGCCATAATCAAAGCTCCCATTAGTCGGGTTGATGCTCCCCACGAAGTGGCCCATACAAATTCTTCGGTACCTTCTTTGGTTGCAAAACGGACATCGAAGGCTTTTGCAAAATTTTGGCCCAAGAAGTGAGACGTACCTGACTGAAGTGCTTTTCCATCCTGCATTAACGCTTCGATGGTATACGTTTCAACTGCTCCGGCAAATCGTTCGTTTGCCGACTTGGCTCCCATGATGACTGGCATTGCCATAAATTTTTCAGCAAACGTTGCATATACATTCACCATGCGTTCTGTTTCTTCCAACGCTTCCTGACTGGTTGCATGAGCGGTATGCCCTTCCTGCCACAAGAATTCAGTAGTGCGCAGAAACAACCGGGTACGCATTTCCCATCTGACCACATTGGCCCATTGGTTAACCAGGATCGGTAAATCTCGGTAGGATTGAATCCAGGTTTTATAAGTACTCCAGATAATGGTTTCGGAGGTTGGGCGAACGATCAGTTCTTCTTCCAGTTTTGCGTCCGGATCAACAATGATGCCCTTTCCATTTGGATCGTTCATTAAACGGTAATGCGTAACTACGGCACACTCTTTGGCGAACCCTTCCACATGACTGGCTTCCTTGCTGAAAAATGATTTCGGGATGAACAAGGGGAAGTAGGCATTCACATGACCGGTTTCTTTAAACATGCGGTCGAGTTCGGCCTGCATCTTTTCCCAAATGGCGTATCCATATGGTTTGATCACCATGCATCCCCTAACTGCTGAATTATCAGCCAAATCCGCCTTGACAACCAGATCATTGTACCATTGCGAATAATTTTCGCTACGAGAAGTCAATTCTTTTGCCATTCTTTTTACTTTTGGTATGGTATTTGAGTTTTTCGCACTAGTTTTAAAGCTTACAAAGAAAGTAAATTTATTATTCAAACTAAAGGAGGGTGTACTATGAAAACGAAACTTCCAATCATCGCGGTTATTGCAATTTTGGTCAGCTCATGTGCCACGGGATCTTATACGGCCAAGACTCAGGTAGATGATGTTTATTTCTCTCCCGGAGATATTCCACCTCCTGTTTTAGTTGAAAATAAAGCACCTGCCAAAGAAAAACCGTTACAAAATCGACAGATTGTGATCAGTCAGGTAGAAAAAAACACGGATGGATCAAAATCAGTTACCAACTCAGTGTATCAAACCGGCCCGGAAAATAATAATTCTGAATTGTTGTTAGGCAACGACATGAATGACCAGGGCCTGGCAAATTCTGACACAACGGTTTATTACAACGACGACGATGTTAAATACGTTATAAATAATTATTACGACAACAACGACGAGTCGGAATATGCCAACCGGTTTAACCGCTTCTACGGTCCTTATTCATATTATAGTCCTTTCTATTATGACAACTGGTATGGATATGGAATGGGATATGACTCATGGTATGGAGGATGGGGAAATCCTTACAGGGGCTTCAGCATGGGCTGGGGTTATCCATACTATGGCTGGGGCTATCCTTACTATGGCTATGGTTATGGTTGTGGTTATGGTTATGGTTATCCTTATTACGGAGATTATTACAGTGGCTACGGAGGCTATTATGGAGGAGGCGGTTATTATGACAACCAAAACAGAAATCATGATAATGTAAGATATGGCAGAAGTTCAGATTTTTCGAATTATGCTGTTAGTGGTAGTAGCAATAATCGAATTTCGGGTTCAACAATCAACAGATCTGTTTTGCCAGAAAAAAGTGGTTCGATTAACCAGAGAAATGAAGGTAATAATTCGACCAGAACTTCAAGAATTGTTTCTGACAACAACCAAAACAACAATCCCAGAAACTCTCAGGGAGTATCTGGTTTAAGAAATCAAAACCAGACGAGATTTGAAGGAAGAAGAAGCAGCAGCAACGCGAATGGTAGTCAGGAAAATCTGAGAACACAACAAATTAACAGTACCGGAACGAATGTTTCCGGAACTATCCGCAGGTCATATGAACCATCAACAACCGGAAGAACCTATAATCAAGGAAGTGTTAACAGACAAAACCAAAACTATACCCCAAGTTACAATAAACCTAGAATAGTAAATCAATCGAGATACAATAATAATAGCTATACCCGTCCACGTACCAATGTTAATAGCAACGGCGGTATAAATATGAAAAGCTCCAATACGAATAGTGGCAGCCAGAGTTATAGTACACCAAGAAGTTCTTCATCGATGAGACAAACCTACGGTTCAAGTTCTACCTATTCCAACAGATCAGGTTCGTCTGGAAACAGAAGCTCATCATCCTACAGCAGCCCTTCCTATAATTCAGGTTCAAGCTATAGCGCTCCTTCAAGAAGTTCATCTGGCAGTTCCTATTCCGGTGGAAGTAGTTCCTCTGGCAGCAGTTATTCAGGTGGTGGATCAGGTGGTGGATCCGGTGGTAGAAGTGGCTCCGGAGGCAGAAGATAACTACTTTAAAGTCAGTTTAATAATTAAATTTTAAACAAATTCATAGTCATGAAATACTTACTAATTACCACTGTTTTTGCTTTATTTTTGTCGCAATTTTCAAGCGCACAAACATTAGCTGATGCTTATCGTCTGTCTGACCAAAGAGTAAACGGTACCGCTAGAGCGGGTGCTATGGGAAATGCATTCGGGGCCTTAGGCGGTGATTTTACATCGCTCTCAATAAATCCTGCAGGAATTGGTATATATCGCAGAGGTGAATTTACTTTTACTCCCGTTTTCAAATCAAATAATTCGTCACTAAGCTTTAATAATGAAAATTTTTCTGACAACAAATTTCAATTAAGTTTGAATAATATCGGCCTTGTGGGAGTCACGAAGCTGGGTGATGGAAGTTCAGGTATAGTAAGTTTCAATTATGGTGTCGGATTCAATAATGTAGTTGATTTCAGTCAAAATTTCTATGGTATACAAAATGGATCGTCAAAATCTTTTCTTTATGGAATTGTAAATTATGCAAACAGCGAGCAGCTCTCAAATGACTATTTGAATCAAAAAATTGATCAGATTGAATATCGCGATTGGCCTGCCAAGTTAGCATGGGATACTTATCTGATTGATCCGACTCCAAATGGTTCCGGAGGTTATAATGATGGAGAATATCAATCCAAATTATATGCAAACGAACTGGTTGACCAGAGGAAAAGTTTTTCTCAATCCGGTGGAATTAATGAATTTGTTTTAACCGGTGGATTAAATTTCAACCATCAGTTCTACCTTGGTGCAACGGTTGGAATTCAGAACGTTAACCTGAATCAGGTGACTGAATACAGTGAGACATTTGGCAACAACTCCTTTACATTTGGCGAGGATTACTCGTTGACCGGATCAGGATATAACTTAAAAATCGGAGCCATTTATAAACCGGTGAATATGGTTCGTCTTGGTGTGGCCATTCATACCCCAACATATTATGTCTTAAATGAAAAGAAAAACATATCGATGAATTCCATACTTCTGGAAAATCATAATTTAAATGGTATTAACTTGTTCGACTACAATTTTTACAGTCCATGGAAGGCCATATTCAGCGGTGCATTTGTGTTCGAAAACCTGGGACTATTAAGTTGTGACCTTGAGTATGTTGATTACACAGCCATGAACTTTAAAAAGACCTCCAATTCGACTGAAGACCTGAATGATGTAAATAATAACATCGACAAAGCATTCAATAGTAAACTGAATATCAGAATAGGCGGTGAACTTAAAATTACGCCACAATTTAGCCTGCGCGGTGGATACGAATTGTATCCTAACTCACAAAAAGATTTATCAACTACAGTCAATCAACCTATTCGGCTTAACAACAGTTCAGTATTTGCTCTTGGCTTAGGCTATTCTTCAAATAGATTTTTTACAGATATAACATTCAGAAATACCAGCAACAAGTATTCATTAAGCGAAGTTCAGCCAAATTTTGAATCAATGAAATTGACCAACTCGAACAATAAGGTTATGTTGACATTTGGTTATAAATTCTAAATAAAGATTGTAAAAAGAAGGCCGGTTAAACGATAACCGGCCTTCTTTTTTGGATCAACCGAGCCAACAAAAAGATATTCCCCGGCCTGCTATCCACTCTGTTTCATCATAATTTTTAGGAAAAGCTTTTTTTTGAAATCTCTTTACCTTAAATTAGCCTAAATATTCAACCCAATTATGTCACAGTTTATTGAAATTGATTTTGAATCAGCAATGATTTTTTTTGGAGAAGCAGAGGAAAACGGATACAGATGGCGTTTAGGGGACTTTTCCACATCCAAATGGTTGCAGAAAAACAATATCAATTTCGACGAGATTGTTTCTTTCTCCAAAAATATGCCCGATTCAAAAATTGTGCTCATTGGCGAAGGTTCGTACGAAGGGTTTTACATTTACTCACAAAAACAAAAAACATGTTATAAATTTGAGCAGAAACTGGCTCAGGTTTAACACATGGAAAACCAAAGTATGGCTCAAATCTTTGATGACCCGATCGGACGTGCAGTATATGACTTTCATTTCAACTCTGTTAATCAGCCAATCATTGTTCACTCCGATGATTTTGACGACGATTCTATCGAAACAAGCTATCTTTTCCGGAGCTACAAACAAATGCCCGCTCTTGAAAAAAAAGCGCTGAGCCTCTGTTCAGGAACTATTCTTGATGTTGGCGCAGGTGCCGGTCCTCACTCAGTTTACCTTCAGGAGAAAGGATTTGACGTATCTTCAATCGAAACCTCTGAACTTTGCTGTGAAGTCCTCGAAAACCGGAACCTTCGAAAGGTCATCCGGCAAGATATTTTCAAATTTTCCGATCAGACCTTCGACACCATTCTGATGCTGATGAACGGCACCGGAATTGCCGGATCGCTTAGCGGGCTGGAAGTTTTGCTTCATCATCTGAAAACCCTGCTCAATCCGGGAGGTCAAATCCTGATCGATTCATCCGACCTCATCTATCTGTTTAAACAGGAAGATGGTTCTTCACTGATTGATATATCAGCAGACAAATACTATGGAGAACTAACCTTTCAAACCGAGTACAAAACCTGGATCAGTCAGCCATTTTCGTGGCTGTACGCTGATATAAATAACCTCGAATTGGCTATAGAAAAAAACGGCTTGAAACTGAACCGTATTTTTCAAGGGCAGCATTACGATTACCTTGCACAAATAAGTTTTAATTATGAATGAATTAACCGAACAAACAGAATATCGAAAGCTGACGGACTCGGAAATTAAACAGCTTCAGAATCAAGGATGCAATTCATCTGACTGGGATAAGATTTTGGTCAGTCCGGTCTTTTTGCCCGAAAATATCCAACATGTAAATTTTTCAGGAAATATCAGGATTGGCGACAATTCCGGAACAGTTGAATTCACCGGAGGAATTGTTCGAAATTGTGGAATTTACAATGCAAGTGTTCATAACTGTACCATTGGCAACCACGCCTATATTCACCACATTTGCAACTACATAGCGAACTACGACATTCAGGATCATGTCATTCTGGAAAATATTGAATTGTGCTTTGTTGAAAATGAATCGAGCTTCGGAAATGGGATCAAAGTCTCGACCCTGGATGAAACCGGCGGCCGGGGAGTGATGATTTACGATAAACTTTCAGCTCATCTGGCCTATTTCCTGGCCTGGTATAAGCACCGTCACTGTCTGATTACTGAATTGGAAACCAAAATTACCCAATATGCAGAGTCGGTAAAAAGCAATCGTGGAACAATCGGGTCTTTTTCAACGATTCAAAACTGCCGCCAGATAAAGAATGTAAAATTTGGCTCTCACAGCCAGATAGCAGGATGCACCCGACTCGAAAATGGTTCAGTAAACAGCAACGTATTTGCCCCCGTAAAACTGGGCTCAGGAATTGTGGCTGAGAATTTCATTATTTCATCCGGATCAGAAATAACCGACGGAACGATCATCTCAAATTGTTTTATTGGTCAGGGCTGCATGCTGGGCAAACAATACTCGGCCGAGAATTCACTTTTCTTTGCCAATTGTCAGGGGTTTCACGGCGAAGCATGTTCCATATTCGGAGGTCCGTATACCGTAACTCATCACAAATCGACGCTCCTGATTGCCGGAATGTTCTCTTTTTGTAATGCCGGCAGCGGATCAAACCAGAGCAACCACATGTATAAACTGGGACCGATTCATCATGGAATTGTTGAGCGCGGCTCTAAAACGACCTCCGATTCATACATTTTGTGGCCGGCAAAAATTGGTGCCTTCACGCTAGTGATGGGTCGGCACTATAAAAACACCGACACCTCCGATCTTCCCTTTTCGTACCTGATCGAAAAGAAAGACGAAAGTTGGATTGCTCCGGGTGTCAATCTTCGAAGTGTGGGAACCATCCGTGATGTGATTAAATGGCCGCGACGTGATAAGCGAAAAGATCCCGATAAACTGGATTGCATTAACTTCAACCTGCTCAGTCCGTTTACTATTCAAAAAATGCGTAAAGGACTCGATATACTTCGAAGCCTGAAAGAGATTTCAGGAGAAACGACCGAAGTATTTGCCTACCGAAATACCTTGATCAGCAAAAGTGCCCTCGAAAAAGGAGTGGATTTGTATGAAAAAGCGATCTATAAGTTTCTT